>DASRIN010000040.1:0-4962 GCA_035649975.1 Gemmatimonadales bacterium | reverse complement strand
CGGCGGCGGATCTCCTCCACCGGCTCCACTTGGTCGAGTGATATCGGATCGCCCTGACGGAAACCGAGCAGGTCGCGAGGAGTGGCCGGACGGCGGGAGCCGTTCTTGATCAGATAAGCCTCGTAACCGGTGAGGGCGGCGGCGCCACCATCCAGCTTCTCCGGCTTCTCGGCCCTTGCCCCCGTGGCCTTCTGCAGCGCCACCACGATCGGTGGCGCCCAGGCATGGTCTTCGCCGTCCTTCCGGAAGCGCACCCGGCCGTGATCCGGCAGGGAGCCGGCAGCCTCTGCGGATCCAAAGGCTGCTGCATGCCGGCCGATCACATCCTCCGCGATCTCCTCGAAGCCAACCCCGCCGATGGGTGACGCCGTGCCATCGAAGCATCCGCCGATCACCTCGTGACCCAGACCGAGGACCTCGAAGATCTGGGCGCCGCAATAGGAGGAGAGGGTCGAGATCCCCATCTTCGAGAGGATCTTGAGCAGCCCTTTCTCAGCAGCGGCTCGGTACTGTTTCCTCGCTTCTTCCGGAGAACAGCGGTCATCTGTGCTGCCCCGCTGCCCCGCATCCCCGCTGCCTAGCGTTTCCAGCGCGAGCCAGGGATGCACCGCCTCGGCGCCATAGCCGAAGAGCGTGGCGAAGTGATGGATGTCGAACGCGTCTCCCACCTCCGCCACCAGGCCCACCCGGGCTCGAAGCCCGGTATGGACCAGATGCTGGCGCACGGCGCCTATTGCCAGAAGCATGGGGATGGGCGCGCGCTGTTCTCCCACGGCGCGGTCGCTCACGACCAGGATGTGGGCTCCTCTGCGCGTTGCCCGCTCGGCTGCGCGGCGCAGTGCCGTAAGCGCCGGACGCAGGCCGGAAGGTCCCTTGGCCGGGTCCCACACTGCATCGAGGGTGACGGTGGAGAACCCGGCGACATTCCGGAGTGCGCTCATCTCCTCGGCCAGGAGGATGGGGTGCTCCAGCCGGAGCATTCGCGCGTAGCTCGGCCGCTCAAGTAAGGGTGAGCCTCGGCGGCCGAGATGCATTCGGAGCGACATCACCATGGATTCGCGCAGTGAGTCGATCGGCGGGTTGGTCACCTGCGCGAACCGCTGCCGGAAGTAGGCGTACACGCTCGGAGGCACGACCGCGAGCGGCGGTATCGGTGTGTCATCACCCATGCTCCACACCGGATCTCCGCCCGTGCTGCCCATCGGCTCGAGCACCACGCGGAGGTCTTCACTGCTGTACCCGAACGACCGCTGCAGCCGGACCAGCGCATCTGCCTCATGAGCTGGCCGAACCCGAGCCGGATCCGGAGCCAGGGTCGCCATGTATCGAGCTACCCAGCGGGCGTAAGGCCGGCGCGCGGCGACCCTGCGCTTGGCGTCCAGATTGCGGATCACCTCACCGCGTACCGTGTCCACCACCAGCACCTCACCGGGTCCGACCTTTCCGCAGGCAACCACCTCCCGTGGGTCGAGGTCTACCAGACCCACCTCCGATCCAGCAACGACGAGTCCGTCGCGCCGAACCTTGTAGCGGCAAGGCCGGAGTCCGTTGCGGTCGACGGCGGCACCGGCAACGACCCCATCGGTGAATGCCAGCGCCGCCGGCCCGTCCCAAGGCTCGAGGATGCACTGGTGGTACTCGTAGAAGGCCTTCACCGCGGGATCCAGGTCGGAATACTTCTCCCACGCCTGGGGCACCGTCATCATGGCGGTGTGCACCGGATCGCGACCGGAGCGGACCAGCAGCTCCATCGTATTGTCGAGGCTGGCGGAGTCGCTCCCTTCGGCCCAAATCACGTCCCGCAGCCGCTCTATCTGCGCTCCCCAGAGTGGCGAGGCGAGCAGCGGCTGCCGCATGGTCATGGAGTTCCGGTTGCCCCAGAGGGTATTGATCTCACCGTTGTGAGCCAGGAACCGGAACGGCTGAGCCAGGGGCCAGCTGGGCAGGGTGTTGGTGGAATAGCGCTGGTGGAACACCGCGATGGCGCTCTCGTACTCCGGGTAGCGGAAGTCGGTAAAGAACGCGGGCAGCTGGGTGCCGGTGAGCAGGGCCTTGTAGACCACGCTCCGGCAGGACAGCGAGCAGACGTAGAAGCCGGGCAGCTGCGCCTCGGCGGCGCGCCGCTCCATCTCCCGCCGGGTGAGGTACAGCGCCCGTTCCCATGCATCCTCGTCGGCTGCGAGAACCGGGCGGCCGACCAGGATCTGCCGGATGGTGGGACAAGACGCCTGGGCGGTCGACCCCAGCGCGTTGGGGTTGGTGGGGACCTGGCGCCAGCCGAGGATGGGAATGCCGTCGTGCGCGAGCACGCTCTCGATCATGGCGATGGCCGCCGTGAGGGGTTCGCTTTCTCGGGGCAGGAAGAGGGTCCCCACTCCAAAGGGAAGTCCCGGCTGCAGGTGAAGGCCGAGGCGATAGGAATCCCGGTAGAAGAGCCGATAGGGAATCTGGGTGAGGAGACCGGCACCGTCGCCCGAGTTGTCGTCGGATGCCGCTCCGCGATGGGCTACCCGCGCCACCGCCTCGATCGCCATCTCGACGACCTGGTGGGTGCGGGCTCCCGATGCGGCGGCGATGAAGCCGACGCCACACGCATCGTGTTCGTGGGAGGGGTCGAGCGGCGTCCCCGCGGTGGATGCGGCGTGGCGAGGATCGCACTGCTGGGAACCGGCCGGGTGGATCCGCTGCCCATTGGCGGCCATTGGTTTCTCCTGAGTTGTGGCGCCCCAGGCGGCCGGAGAGGCCGCGTAGCCTTCGGGGCAACAAAAAAGGCCCGCTCCACATGGGAGCAGGCCGGGGGGTCGAGTACGCGCTACCTCACCCGGGCGCTCCCCTGGAGCGGACGAGATTGAGATTCTTGGGAGCGGGAATGAGGAGCGCGTTCACGCTTCGCATTATTATGCATTGCAATGATTCCGTCAACCCGGCACCGGCTCCGAAGTTCTGCTCGCCTTCTATTTTCCCTCGGAACCGGCGAGGCTCTTGACAGGCTCCTCGCAATTTCTTAGGGTGAGTATCCGTCTCACGAATAAACTTTCGCACTGGGTCCAGGATCTGATGTCGCTCGTCCTTACGCTCGTCGTCGTTCCCAGCGTCCTGCTTACCGTCATTCCCGGTGAGCAAGAGGCCCGCGGCGTGCTTTCACGAGTGACATGAGAGCTTAGGTTCTCCCGATCGCCCAACGCCGCGGACTCGATCCGCGGCGTTTTTGTTTTCTTCGACTCGAAAGCAGCGTATGACCACGCCGGATGTGCTGATCTTCGATACGACCCTGCGGGATGGCGAACAGGCGCCGGGCAACAGCCTCTCACCGGAGGAGAAGCTCCGACTGGCCCGCCAGCTCGATGCGCTCAAGGTGGACGTAATCGAGGCGGGCTTCCCGGCGGCCTCCGAAGGCGATTACCGGAGCGTGCGCGACATCGCGGCGGAAGTGCGCCGTCCGGTCATTGCTGCGCTGGCCCGCTGCCGGGAGCGGGACATCGATTTTGCCGGCGAGGTGCTGGCGCAGGCCGAGCGGCGCCGGCTCCATGTATTCGTCTCCACCTCCGATCTCCATATCCGCGACAAACTGCGGACCACACGCGAGGCGGTGCTCGCTATGGTGCGTTCGGGAATTCAGCGGGCCCGGCAATACACCGATGACGTCGAGTTCTCCGCCGAAGATGCCACCCGGAGCAACCCGGATTTCCTGGCTGAGGTCGTTCGAATCGCCATCGCGGCAGGAGCTACCACCGTGAATCTGCCCGATACCGTCGGCTACGCCACTCCGGTCGAATACGGCTCGATGTTCCGGCTGATCCGGGAACGGGTTCCCGAATCCGACGGTGTGGTGCTCAGTGCCCACTGCCACGACGATCTCGGCCTGGCGGTTGCCAATTCGCTGGCTGCCATCGCGGCCGGTGCGCAGCAGGTGGAGTGCACGGTGAACGGGATTGGCGAGCGGGCGGGGAACGCGGCGCTGGAGGAGCTGGTCATCGCTAGCCGGGTGAGAGGCAGCGCTCTGGAGTTTCAGTGCCGGGTCGACTCCCGGGAGATCTATCGGACCAGCCAACTGCTCTCCCACCTCACCGGCGTCTTTCCCCAACCCAACAAGGCCATCGTGGGGAGGAACGCCTTTGCCCATGAGGCCGGCATTCACCAGCACGGCATGCTACAGAACGGCTTGACCTACGAGATCATCCAGCCGGAGATGGTGGGGATCCCCAAGTCCACCCTGGTGCTGGGCAAGCATTCGGGGCGTCACGCGCTGGAGCATCGGTACCAGGAGCTGGGCTACCAGCTGGATGAAGGAACGCTGGGGGAGCTCTATCAGAGCTTCGTGGCATTGGCGGAGCGCAAACGGGAGATCCTGGACGAGGACCTGCTGACCCTACTGCACGCGAGCTTTCACGATGCCCCGGAAGAATTCCAGCTGACCCATCTGCGAGCGGTCTGCGGCAGCGTGACGGCGACGGCTGAAGTCCGGATGACCGGACCGTGGTCGGGTGAGCGCTCCGCTCGAGGAACTGGCGACGGGCCGATCGCCGCGGCCTTCGCTGCGGTCAGCGACATCCTGGGCCGCTCGGTCGAAGTGCTGAGCTTGAACCTTCGCTCGGTCACTCCCGGACGCGACAGCGTGGGGCAGGTGTTTCTCCAGGCCAGGATCGATGGAAGGTCGCTCTCCGGTCATGGCGCGTCCACCGACATCGTGGAGGCGAGCGCCCGGGGCCTGGTGCACGCGTTGAACAAGGCGCACTACGCCGAGCGGCTGGAGGATAGCTCGCTGAACTCCGTCTACTTGTGGGGCGTCTGATGGGAGTAGACAGTCACCAGTCGTCAGTCGCCAGTCGCCAGTCACCAACCGTGACCGGTTCGCAAATTCTCTGTCGCGCTCTCCTCGAGCAGGGCGTAGACGTACTGTTCGGCTACCCGGGGGGCGCGATCATGCCGTTTTACCACGCGCTTCCCGAGTATCCCCAGTTG
>DASRIN010000039.1:0-2517 GCA_035649975.1 Gemmatimonadales bacterium | reverse complement strand
GCTCGAGGCGAGCATTGAGTCAGCCATGGGAATCCCGAGAAAGTACGGTGGAAGATACCCGCCGGCTCCGCACTACAGCCGGGCCAGGCGCAACGAATCGATCACCGAGAGCCCGGCGGAGCAGTTGATGGTGTGGAAGCCCACCATCCCGCGGCTCCATCGGGGGTGCAGCTCGTGGGTGACCCGCTCCTGGTATCTGTCGGGCGTGAGCTCGAGCACCTCGTGGACCACGATCCCGGCGCCGTATCGTGGCACGCAGCGCTGCGCCGGGCGAAAGAGCGCATTCCCGGAGTGAAAGAACCGGCCCGCCATCCGAGCCCGCCGAACATCGGTCACCAGCGGGTTGGCAGGATGGCGGGTGAACGGCCCAAGCGGCGACGGCCCCACGAACGCGGACAGCTCTTCTCCCGGCTCGATTTCATCGGTGCCTTCACTCGCGAACAGATACCAATGGTCTTCGTGCTCCAGCAGCGTCGCATCGACGATCCGAGTCTGGTCCATGAGGGTACTGTGCAAGGACCACCGATGGGGAAACTCCTCGGCCACATAGAGCTCGACTCGTCCCGCGGCCTCGGTTTCGGGAAGCATGTACCAGCGTCCCTGGTACTGAAATACCTGAGGGTAGGAGAGGTGATAGGGACGCTCGAGAATCAAGCGGGGCGCGTCGATAGGTCCCTTGGGTCCCATTTCCCATACCGCGATCTCGCCCCGGCCCGATGCATAGCGCAGCTCTTCGAAGAACATCCACCAGCGGGATCCATCCCGCACGAGGAAGGGATCCGCCCAATAGCGGTCCTTCGGCGTCGGAATCTCCCGGTACCGATGTAGCACGCCATGGGGATCGTCCGCATTTGGAGCGTCACGCCAGTGCCATGCAAGGGACCATTGGAGTGTCTTCCCGGCATTCCGTATCCGCTGGCGCAGGTACCGGCCGGCCAGCCCGAGAAGGGCCGCGCCCAACACGTTGTTCGTCGGGGTGCGGTAGAGCGGACGGTCATACCCGCTCCATCGCTCCCGCTCGAGAGAGGGCACCTGGCAGGGATCGGCGCCGCGATGCATCCGCTCGACCGAGCGGGTGAGCATTCGGGACGATCGCCGAAGCAGGTCGCGCGCATTGCGAACCGGCGCGAAGCGCTGGGTGCCGGAAACCGACCATGCGAGCACCTCGCCACCATCGAGCTCCTCGGTCAGTCGCTGGAGGGTGATCCCGCTCTCCAGACGATCTTCGAGCACTTCCCAGACTCCCTCCGGCCCGCCTCGATTGGTCCGGTTGTCGCCATGGTGGAAGGACCAGACGCCGTCCCGCGCCGCACCGAGCACCGGGCCGCGCAGAATTCTGAATCCCAGACGCAGCATGAGGTCGAGCTGGTACCCGCGCAGACGATCCACGTCGGGAGGCAGGATGGTATCGCTCAGCCGGGTGGATTGGGGAGTGACCACCATGATTTCGGCGGTGGGACAGAGCTCTGCGAGAGGAATATCCCGTTCTTCGGGACCGGCCTGATGGCGCCGTCGTTCGATCCGATCCATCAGCGCGTAGCCCAGCACGGCGCGGTGGCGCCACCACCGGGCGGGGCGGGAAAGTTTTTCGCCGGGGGGATCGGGAGCCCGTTCCGCCGCCACCACGATCCGAATGAGGTTCCGCTGCTGCAGATCGCTCAGGGCAGGGACGATCCACCAGGGTACCATTGGCCCGTCGAGCAGGAGGCCAATTCTGAGTGGCGCGGCTCCGTCGGTCATCCGGTCGCTGAGATCTCCAGGATGACCTTTCCGGCTTTGCCGTCCTTGATCACCGCGATCGCCTCGGCAATCCCCTCGAGCGGGAAACGGTGGGTGATGACGGGTCGGGGATCGAGCTGCCCATTGCGGAGGAACCGGGCCATCTGGTGCCAGGTAGAGTACATCTTGCGGCCGGTCACACCATACAGCGTCAGGCCTTTGAAGATGATGTCGCGGGCGAAGTCCACCTCGGTCGGCCGGCTGGGCGTGCCGAGGAGATTGACCCTGCCACCCAGGCGGGCGGCGGCAAAGGCTTGAGCATGGCCGGCAGGATGCCCGCTCATCTCGCACACCAGATCCGCGCCGTCTCCGCCGGTCAGCTCGCGGATTCTGCCCAGGACATCATCCCGTCCGGGATTGAGGGTGACGTCGGCGCCCATCTTCAACGCCAGATCGAGCCGCATGTCGTTCAGGTCGCTGGCCACGACCAGGGAGGCTCCGGCCGCCTTGGCCACCCCGCAGGCGAAACAGCCAATCGGCCCGCACCCTAGAACAAAGACGGTGCTCCCAGGCACGGCGCCGCCCTCCAGCACCGTGTGCACGGCGTTGCCCATCGGATCCATGATGGCACCGACATCCAGCGAAATCCCGTCGAGCTTCATGACATTGGAGGCCGGCATCGCGATAAAATCGGCGAAGGCGCCGTCGCGATCGACGCCGATGATCCGGGTCCGGACACAGAGGTGACCGTTGCCGGTTCGACACTGGAGGCAGTGGCCGCAAATGATGTGGCCTTCG
>DASRIN010000038.1:0-2549 GCA_035649975.1 Gemmatimonadales bacterium | reverse complement strand
TCGCTCGGAGCAGCGGGGCATCGACGTGGGTATAGATCTTGATGAAGTCGACCCCGGAGCTCACCAGCCGGTCCACTGCCTTACGGGCCTCATCGTCGCTGCTGACCCCGATAGCATCCGGGTAAGTGGTGGGCAGCCCATCGATCATGGCGCCGGCCGCGTATACCCTGGGGCCCTGGCTGCGCTCGCCGTTGGACCGGCGGCGGAAGGCCACTACTGTGCTCAACTCGCCGTGCAGGTCGCGAACGGTGGTCACGCCCCAGGCGAGATAGCGAGAGGGTGCCCAGGTGGCAGCCTGGCTGACGTGGGTATGCGCATCGATCAGGCCGGGAGTGATCCAACGGCCGGTCAAGTCCACCAGGCTGGTGCGCTTGGGCAGCTCAAAGGCGGCATGGGACCCGACCGACTCGATTCGGCCGCGGCGAATGACCACAGCGGCATCGGGCAGCGGAGGACCACCGGTGCCGTCGATCAGGGTGGCGCCCACCAGCGCGATGCCGTCCGCGGCTCCCTGCTGGCACCCGAGGAGGAATCCGGCAAGGAGCGCGGGCGCCCAGCGGCTACCGAGGATCACTGGAGGAGTGGTCGTGGAGAATCTTCCAGCCTTCGGCTCTCCGCTCCATCACCAGGGTGAAAGGACCGCTCGCACTGGTGCTGCCTCCTCGCTGGAGAATGTAGCGAGCGGTCACCAGGGCCAGGATCGGACTCAGACGGCGGACTTCCACTTCCTCGAAGTGGAGGCTGTCTCGCCGGGCGCCGGGGGCAAATCGGGGAGCATAGTTGTTTCGGATGAAGTCAAACCCGTGCCGCGCCCGCCGGCCATCGACGAAAGTGGTGGTGCTCTCCGCCGCGTAATCGGAGACGAACGCGTCCAGGTCGCCCCGGTTCCAGTCGCCGGCGGCGCGATCCAGCTGAGCGACGATCTGGCGGGTGAGCTCGCGGTTGTCGGCGGCCCCCTCGGCGGTAGCCGAGGGCTGTCCGGCCGGCCGGCAGGAGACGACGAGCGCGAACGCCAGCAGAGCAGTGAACTCACGCATGAATGTTGAGGGTAGGGTGTTGGAAGGTGGAGAACTCTTACCAGCGATGCAAGATCCGACACGCTCGGCTTATACTTGGGCGATGACCGAAGTCCAGCCCCAGTCGCCGACCGAAACTCCCAGTCGGCGCTCCGGCGCCATTCGCCACCAGCCCATCTCCGACTACGGAATGATCGGCGACATGCGAACGGCCGCCCTGGTTGGTTTGGACGGCGCGATCGACTGGTGCTGCCTGCCCCGGTTCGATAGCGGGAGCGTCTTCGCCGCTCTCCTGGACACGGAGCGCGGCGGTACCTGGACGATCCAGCCCGAAGGGCGGTGGACCTCCACTCAGCGATACCTCCCCCGCACCAACATTCTCGAGACCACCTTCCGGATGCCCGATGGCGGCATCGTCACCCTGACCGACTTTATGCCGGTGGCAGAGGACGGCCGGCCATCGGGACCCCATCCCGAAATTCACCGGCGGCTGCGCTGCTCCCGAGGCCGGGTTCCGATCCGGATGATCTTTATGCCTCGCTTCGAGTATGGGGCTCGCACCACCCGGCTGGAGCTACTTCGCACCGGCATCTTTGCGACCGACCGAACTGACCAGGTGCTCACCCTCTCCAGTGCCAAGCCGTTCGAGTGGACCATCGAACAGTCGATCGCCACCACCCGATTCGAGCTGGAGAAGGGTGAAGAGCGATGGGTGGTGCTTCGCTATGATGACGACGACATCCACCCGGTCGACCGCTACGAGAGCAACCGCAAGCTCGACAATACAGCCGAGTTCTGGCAGCGATGGTCGGCCAGAGTCCGATATCGCGGACCCTACCGCGGAATGGTGAAGCGGTCGGCACTGGCACTCAAGCTGCTCACCCACGCCGAGACCGGTGCCATGATCGCAGCCCCCACCACCTCGCTGCCGGAGGCCATCGGCGGTCTGCGAAACTGGGATTATCGGTTCGTCTGGCTTCGGGATGCAGCCTTTACGCTGGCGGCGCTGGATGCGGTGGGTCACTACCAGGAGGCCGACCAGTTCATGCGCTTCCTCAAGAAGGTCTGCCGGCACGAAGGCGGCGGTCACCTGCAGATCATGTACGGCATCGACGGCCGACGGGACCTCATCGAGCGGCAGCTCGATCACCTGAGTGGATACCGCGGCTCCCGCCCGGTGCGGGTCGGCAACGGAGCCGTCGGTCAGCTGCAGCTGGACGTGTATGGCGAGGTCATGGAAACCGCCGACATCTGGCGTCGTAACCACGAGATGACCGAAGGGACCTGGCGAGTACTTCGGGGGCTGGTGGATTGGGTCAGTCGGAACTGGCATCTCCCCGACTCCAGCATCTGGGAGGTCCGGGGAGGAGTTCGGCACTACGTGTTCAGCAAGGTGATGAGCTGGGTGGCGCTGGACCGGGGAATCCGGATGGCCGAGGAGCTGAGCCTCGAGTCGGACACGGCCACCTGGCGGGCGGCACGCGATACTCTCTACGCTGAAATCATGGAACGTGGGTGGAGCGAGAAGCGACA
>DASRIN010000037.1:0-2684 GCA_035649975.1 Gemmatimonadales bacterium | reverse complement strand
GGCACCCTGATCGGTATCGTGGCGGCCTACGTGGTGGACTTTCGCCGGCGCGCGGTTCCCGAACAAAACCCCGACTATTTCGCCATGAGGGAGGCTTGGGCCCAGGCCCGGCGTGAGGTCGGCAGCGCGCTGCGCCGCCGTCGTTAATCGGCGACCTGCCGTGCTTTTACCTACCCGCTTCCCCGCCTTCCCGCATTCCCGCTCGTGAGTGCCCTGATTGGTTTCGGCAGCCCACTCGTCACCCTCCTATGGGCGCTTACGGTCGCCGCAATCGTTGTCTGGCTTGTCCATCAGCTGTTCCAGCGCCAGCTGGTGACGTTCTTGTCGAACGGCGTCATTTTCGGTCTCCTGGTTCCGATCGTTATCCAGTATCCCTTTACGTTCTCGCCCATCAACGGGCTTACGGTTGGCACCGAGAACTACCTCCATTACCGGGCAGAGGTGGATTCCGCTTTCCTCATCACGCTGGCGGGGTGGGCGGCGCTCCTGGGGGGATACGCCGCCTTCGCCAGGCGGGGAGCTGAACCTCGCTTTCTCCCGCTCACCCTGGTCTGGTCGGGCATCCGGGTGTGGAGCCAGAGCATTTTCCTTCAGCTCTCCAGCGTCTTTATCCTCGTACTCTTTGCCCTGCTGTTTTCTCTCGGCATGCTGGGCCCTGAGGGGGCCAGAAATATTGCGCAGAGCCTTCCGGCCCTGCGGCCCATCTATAACGTCACGCACGTGCTCTTGCCGCTCACCATCGCCATCGGACTTTTCGTGGGCATGCAGCGCCGCCGCCGGTACATTCTAGCGCTGGCTGTTCTCAATGTTGCCTTGGCGGTCCTCACCGGAGCGCGGGCCGTGGCGTTTGGCGGTCTGCTGTTGGTAGCGATGGTGCTCTTGATTCATGCCTCGCTGCTCCGCCGGCTCAGCGTTGGACGGGCCTTGCTGGTGGTTCCCATGGCCTTCGCCTTTTTACTCTTGGCGGTCTATCTCGGAGACATACGGGAGGGGCAGTACAACGTGCTCCGCACGGTCGGAACTCTGGGCATGAAGCTGTTTTATGGAAATAACTTTTCCGACCTTCGGGATTTTGCCTGGGTCAAGTCCTATTGGGACGGGCAATACTTCCTCGGCCGAACTCAATTGGCCGGGTTTCTAGCGTTCATTCCGTCCGCCATCAGCACCTTCCGGGGGCAATGGAACTGGGGTGTGGTCACAACTACTCTGGCCGGACTGGATCCGACGATCACACCCGGACTTCGAGCCGGCGCCTTCGGTGAGATGTACTTCAACTTCGGGCTGATCGGCGTGCTTCTCTCCGGCTTCCTGAACGGATACTTCGTTCGCCGGGTTCACAATGTTTGCCTCACTGCCGCGCGGACTCAGCCGCGATATGAGGCGCGAATGACCATTCTCGCCGGCATGATTACCATTGGCCTCGCCGGAGCGCTGATGAACACCGCAGGGTTCTTCAGCTTCTATATCACCGTGATCGTGCTGGGGGGGCTTCAGACCCTGGAGTACATGCTTCGGGCCATCCGCTCGAGCGGTGCCGGAGTGCTGGCGTCTCACCCGTTGAATGATGCCTCGTCACCGTGACTCGCTTTCTGGTGAACGGCAGATTTCTGAGCCAGCGGATTACCGGGGTCCAACGGTTTGCCCGGGAGCTGCTTAAGGCAATGGACGCGCTGGTGCTCGAGGACCCAGCCCTGTGCGAGCGGCTGTCTCTTACCGTGGTCACTCCGGCCGGAACCGAGCCGTCACTGGCACTCGCCGCTTTGAAGACTCACCCGATTGGCCGATTCCGGGGTCAGCTCTGGGAGCAGCTTGATCTGCCGAGATACGCACGAGGGAGCCGGATCCTCAACCTCTGCAACACCGCTCCCCTGGCGGGGCGGGACATGATCGTCACCATCTATGATGCTTCGGTGTATGCAGTGCCGGATGCTTATTCTTTTCTTTTCCGATCCTGGTACCGCGTGCTGTTACCAAGGGTAGGACGGCGAGCCCGCCGCGTTGTGACGGCCTCCCAGTTTTCCCGACAGGAGCTCGAACGCTACGCTCACATCGAAGCCGGCCGAATTTCCGTCATCGGGGGTAGCGGAGAGCACATCCTGGCGGCTCCAGCCGACCTGCGGGTTCTCCAGCGGCTCGGCTTGAATACCAGGACTTACGCCCTGGCGGTCAGCAGTCACAGCCGCCACAAGAACGTCGCGGGCGTGGCCCAGGCGGCCACCATGCTCGCCCGGCAAGGCTTCGAAATCGTCGTGGCGGGCGGGGGAAACCCGCGGATATTCAGCAATTCGGTTAGCCGCAGTAATGGCCACTTGCGGATGGCCGGATACGTGAGCGATGCCGAGCTTCGAGCACTGTACGAGAACGCCTCCTGTTTCGTCTATCCCTCGTTTTATGAGGGCTTTGGTCTACCACCGTTGGAGGCGATGACGTGCGGCTGCCCGGTTGTCGTGTCGCGGGCCGCGTCGTTGCCCGAGGTCTGCGGGGACGCAGGGATTTACTGCGATCCAGGCAACCCGGCTGATATCGCCCGCGCTATGATTCAGGTCATGAGCAACCCTTCGCTGCAGGACGAGCTTCGCTGCCGGAGTTTCCAGCGGGCCCACGCCTTCAGCTGGAGACAGTCGGCGCAATCCATGCTGGATCTGGTGCTCAATTCGTAATCCCATGAGAGTCGCCGTCGTTCA
>DASRIN010000036.1:0-9508 GCA_035649975.1 Gemmatimonadales bacterium | reverse complement strand
CGGCGAGTCCTGGCCGTCACTTTCACCAACAAGGCCGCCGAGGAGATTGCCGTTCGGCTTCGTGATAGCGTCGGTGCGATCCAGGAAGAGGTGACCCGGGGAACTCTTCACGCCCTCTGCTACAAGATCCTGCGCGACTTCACGCCGCGGTGCGGCCTTCGCCAGGGCTTCGGGGTGGCGGACGAGGACTACCAGAATGGGGTGCTCAAGCGGCTGCGGATCCCGGAGCGGCGTCGGTCCCAGGTGCTCACGCTTTTTGGACTGCACCGGCAGTTGGGACGGCCTCTGAGTGACCGGGGTAGGGAGTTGCTGGCCCGGTATCAGGAGCGGCTGCGTTCCCGAAACCTGGCGGACTTCGACGACCTCATCGTCCTCACCGAGCAGCTGCTGCGGACCGACTCCGCCGCTGCCGCGCAGTTACGGGCCCGGTGGGACTACGTGCTGGTAGACGAATTCCAGGACCTCAGCCCGCTTCAGTACCGGATCCTGCTGCGGCTGGCTGAAGGACACCGCAACCTCTTCGGTGTAGGCGACGACGAGCAGTCCATTTTCTCCTGGGCCGGTTCGGACCCGCAGATCATCCATCGGTTTCGGGAGGAGTTCGAGCTCGAGCCCGTGGTGCTGGACCAGAACTGCCGGTGCTCGATTCCAATCTTTGATGTCGCCCGACGCCTGATCGGGTACAACCCCCGGCGTTTCGAAAAGCAGATCGAGGCCATGCGGGACTCCCCCTTCGACGTTGGGGTTCGGTCCTTCGAAAGCGAGCAGGAGGAAACTGACTGGCTGATCGGTGATCTCCTGCAGGACCGCCAGCACGGCGGCCTCGATTGGGGTGAGTACGCCCTGCTGTACCGCTCCCACCGGATCGGGCGACACCTGGAGGAGCGGCTGGTCTGTGCCGGGATCCCGTGCCGCCTGGCCCAGGGACACGCCCTGACTGATGACAAGGTGGTGGGCTGGGTAGTCTCCTCCCTGGAGGTCATCCGCTCACCGGATGATCCCGTCCGCCTGGCACTGTTGGCCGAGCACGCGCTGCCCGGTCCGCTGCGCCAGGAGGTGCGCCGATCGTTCGTCAAAGGCAAGGACCTGGTGACCAACCTGCGGAGCTTTGCCGCCTCCCGCTCCCGGGGCGACCCGGATTCGCGGCGGGTGTGGCGTCTCATCTACCATCTGGAAAACCTGCGGGGGATGGCTCGTTCACACCAAACCCTCAGCGGGCTGGTGGACGAGCTCCTGGCGCGCCCCATTGGGGCCGGGCGGAATCCACTGGAGGAGCACCATCACGATCTCAGCGACCCGTCGCTGCATCCCGGCGCCGGTTTTCTAGCCGGACAACTCAGCCGAGCGATCGCCGCGCGGCAACGGGTCTGGGTCGAACCCTGCGCCGGAATGGAGATCCCGCTGGCCGCAATGCTGCGCGCCGGCGGGGTGGCGCTTGCGAGCCGGCTCGCTCCGGACGAGACGGCCGACCCGGCGGATCTGGTGCTCCGCGCCGGGGACGGAAGCCCCGGGTGGCCGCTCCGGATATTCAAGGCACTCCAGATAGTGCAAACTCGCGGGCTGCGCAGTGACTTCGACGATTTCGTGGCCTTCGACATCGAGACCAGCGATTTCGACATCGACAGCTGCGAGATCGTCGAGATCGCCGCCGTCCGAGTGCGCAAGCGAGTGGTGGTGGAGCGATTTCACAGTATGGTGGCATGTGCCAGGCCGATCTCGGCTCGGGCCACCGACGTGCACGGCTATCGCGACTGCGATCTAGACGGGGCACCGTCACTGGCCGAGGTGTGGCCCCGTTTTCGGGCCTTCGTTGGCAGCGACCTCCTCATCGCCCATAACGGGCAGGAGTTCGATGTGCCGGT
This sequence comes from Gemmatimonadales bacterium, assembly GCA_035649975.1. Lineage (GTDB taxonomy): Bacteria > Gemmatimonadota > Gemmatimonadetes > Gemmatimonadales > GWC2-71-9 > CAVVWJ01. Next base: position 7,646 of record DASRIN010000036.1, on the reverse strand, counting down.
GCTGCGCCGGCTGTGCCAGGGGTTTCCCGGGATCGACGATCTGGTCTTCTACGACACGTTGCCTCTGGCTCGGTCTTTAGTCGAGGGAAGCGCCAGGCTGACCGAGCTCGCGGCCCGGTTCAACGTGGAGGTGGGACGGGCGCACCATGCCTTCGATGATGCCTACATGCTCGCCGGCGTGGTCCCGGCGCTCAACGAGTTGCGCCTGCGACGAGCCAGAAAGATCGCATCGGTACATCTCCTGGATCAGCTCGGCCTGGCCCTCGCCCTGGACCGGCAGACAGTTACCGATGACGAGCTAACGCTGTTCCGGGACATCACCCGATCGTTTACCCTCGGCCGGTTCAGCGACTGCCTGGAGCACTATGCCGTGCAGCTGAGTCAGAGCGCGTCGCCAGCTCCCGGCGTCGAGGAAGTCATCGAGCGATTGGGGGGTCGGGCTCTGATGGAGAGGCTTCGGGCCGAGCGGCCCGTCGCGCAACGCTATCCGGTGGCGGTGGAACGGCTGAGAGCACTGGTTCAAGCCAGTCGGGGAAACACCCTGGGGGATCAGATCGAGGAATTCCTGGGGCGAACTGCGCTCTCCAGCAGCGCTGGTGTAGAGATTGATCCGAACCGGGTCAACCTGCTGACGCTGCATTCCACCAAAGGACTCGAGTTCTCCCGGGTCTACGTGGTAGGTGTCGAGGATCACCAACTCCCTGGCTGGAAGGCCCTGGAGGACGCCGTCGACGAAGAGATCCAGGAGGCGCGCCGGCTGCTCTACGTGGGAATGACTCGGGCACGAGACCGCCTGGTGCTGACCCGGACCGACCGACGTGGTGGGATTCCCTCCGGCGGGAGCCTGTTTCTCATCGAGGCCGGGTTGGTCGGGCGGGAGCTTGGCATATCTCCTGCATTAGCTGCCCCGGTCACATCCAGGTAGGGACCATGAACCGAATCGCTTGCGCCTTGCCGCTTCTGGCCGGGCTTCCGAGCGTGGTGGCTGCGCAGGTAAACATCTCTCTTCCTCGACTTCAGCGGCCGGTGGTGCGTGCTACGGTCGGGCCAGTGACGGTCGCCGCCACCTTGGGAGGACACGGTATTAGCCTTCGGGCCACCCCAGGCTCGAATCGAAAGAGCTCGACACCCGTCTCTCGAAAGCCCACGACCACCACGGCCAGTGCTGCGCGCGTGCTGGCCACCGCCAAACAGTACCTGGGCACCCGTTATCGCTACGGGGGGGAGAGTCCGGCGGCCGGCTTTGACTGCTCCGGTTTCGTACACTACGTGTTCGGCCGTCACGGCGTCGAGCTGCCTCGCACGTCGAGGCTCCAGGCCTCAGCGGGAAGGTCGCTCCCTCTCGATGTTGCAGCACTCCAGCCCGGAGATCTGCTGTTGTTCGCCAGCAGGGGCGCCGGCGTCAATCACGTCGCCATTTATGTGGGAGACAACCGGATTCTGCACTCTACTGCCGGGGCCGGAGGCGTGGTCTACGACGATTTGTCCACCCCGCGCGGCAAATGGTATCTGAAGCGGCACGTGGCCTCCCGCCGTGTCCTGTGAGGAGGTCACTCTCACTTCTTCTCCCCTCCGCAGTAAGCCCATAGATTGACTCGGTCGCCGGATCATTCCACGGAGCCTCCCCGTATGCCCCGCATCGCGCCCCTGGATACCGAAGCCGCCGCGCCGGACGCGCGGGCAGCGGCCGAAGCCCACGTCCGCACCCACGCTCGCATGACCAACATGAAGCGGACACTGCTCCACTCGCTCCCTGCATTCAAGGCGCTCATGGAGTGGTACCCGCTCCGCGACGTGGTCCAGCCGTTCCTGGGTGAGCGACTCACCACCCTCTACGCCCACGCCATCTCGGCGGAAACCGACTGCCTCATCTGCTCCACCTTTTTTCGGCGGATGCTGATCCAGACCGGGGAAAACCCGGACCGGCTCAAGCTCGACGAGCGAGAGACCGCAGTCCTGGAGTTCGGGCGCGCACTGGCTGTCTCTCCCTACAAGGTCCGGGACGAGGTATACCGTCGGCTGGGAGACTATTTCACCCCACCGCAGATCGTGGCCCTCACTGCGTTCGGAGCGCTGATGGTGGCAACCAACGTGGTCAACAACGCGCTCGACGTCGAGCTCGACGAGTACTTGCAGCCCTACCGGAAGGGAGTGCGGGAGAGCGCGGCACTCGGCAGCCGAGGCTGATGGGAGAGTTCTCCGGAGCGGTTGCCTTCATCACCGGAGCGGCCCATGGGCAGGGCAGGGCGACGGCGCTGGCCTTCGCCCGGGAGGGAGCCCGCATCGCCGGCTTCGATCTGGCCCGCCCACTGAGCTATCCCGGCTATGCCATGGGCTCCCCCGACGAGCTCTCGTCCCTGGCCGATGCTTGCCGGGAGCTGAAGACCGAGTGTCTCACCTTTTCGGGTGATGTCCGACGCGACTCCGATATCACCCGAGCGGTCGACGAAACCATTTCCCGATTTGGCCGCATCGATATTCTGTTCAACAATGCCGGCATCTGTGCCTACGGCCTGGCTCACGAGCTGACGGAGGAGGCCTGGGATGCCATGCTGGATATCAATCTCAAGGGCGCTTGGCTGGTGGCCCGGCGGATTATTCCCGTGATGATCAAGCAGCGCTCCGGGGTCATCATCAATAACTCTTCCGTCGCTGGGCTTCGAGGCATGGGACGGCTCAGCCATTATGCCGCGTCCAAGTGGGGGCTCACCGGCCTGACCAAGTCCTGGGCCCTGGAGCTCGCTCCCTATGGGATCCGGGTGAACTCGCTGCATCCCACCGGAGTGAACACGCCAATGAACGACGGCCTGGCTGCGCTGGAGGGGCTCACCCCCGAGGAGATTGCCGAGCGATCGGCCGGGAATCTCTTGCCGGTCCCCTGGATCGAGCCGGAGGACGTGGCCCACGCTGTCCTGTACCTGGCCTCACAGCGAGCCCGGTACATGACCGGGGCCCCTCTCATCCTGGATGCCGGGTTACTCAGCCGCTGAGCCGGACGGCTGTTCGACACCTACTGGTCCCAGGGTTAAGTTCCGTTAGAGGTTGGCAGCACGCAGACGATTTTCCGGCGCGTCGCTACGCGCCTTGAGGCACCGATGTTCATCACCATCCGCAGGTACAGCCCCAAGAACGGATCCGTCAACCGGGCGTCACTGGAGCTGTTGAGGCGCCAGGTCAACGCCGAGTTCCTTCCGGTCATGCAGCAGGTTCCCGGCTTTCGCGCCTTTTATGTGGTCAGCGTGGCGGATCGTGAGCTCATGACGCTGACGCTGTGCGACTCGACCGAAGGGTGCGCGGAATCGGCTCGGTGCGCGGCGGAGTACACCTTTCGTAACCCTCTGGTCTTCGAGCTGGGCCGTCCGGAGATCACGGAAGGGGAGATACTCACGGCTGCGCAGGCGACCGACCGCCCCCCCGAGGCGGACGCTGCGGCCCGGGCGCTCGCCTTGTGGTACGAGGAATCACGGGCTATGCTTCTCACCGCGTCAGCGCGGTGACCGATCACCGCTTCTGCGTCCGGGGGGCTGGCACGAGAGCCGGCCCTCTGTGCTTTCATCTCTCGACGAGGGATCAGGGATGACCGAAGTCAAGCTGAGTGATGAGGACAGCCTCGAGCGGGCGCTCAGGTTATTCAAACGAAAGCTGCAGAAGTCCGGCCTGTTCGGCGAGCTGCGGCGTCGCCGGCACTACGTGAAGCCGAGCGAGGCGCGCGCCATCAAGAGCGCGGCAGCCTTGCGCCGGAAGCGTAAGAAGCAGGTCAGCAGCGGCGACAACTGGTAGTTCTACTGGCAGGCGTCCGACCACTGCAAGGTTTTCAGAAGATCATCCGGAGCTCGAGAGGGCTCCGGATTCGTTTTCTGGCTGCTTCAGGCTAGTGCTTCTCGATCTCCGAGCGCAGCCGCAGCAACGCGTCCTCGGTGGCCACCAGCTCTCCCCGGGCCTCGTTGAGTTGGACCTGCTGGCTCTGCACGAAGCGCCGGTAGGGCGCAATCGCCTCGTTGATTCGACCAGTGGACTGTTCCAGCTCCAGGTGGACCTGCCGGGTGAGCGCGTCCTTCAGCCGGGTGCGGAGCTCGGCGATGCGTCGCTGGAAGTCCCGCTGCGACTGTCTCCGCTTGCGGGGGAGCACGTAAAGGCCCCCCACCGCTAGCGCGGTAGCCAGGAGAATTCCGGTTACATCGGCGGCGGCACCGGTTACCATGGTCACCACGATTGTGCCCAACCCGACCGCTCCCGCTTCGGCGAGCGCGGTGGTGGCGAAGGCTCCCTGAATGTCGTTGGCGATAATGCGGGCCTCTGCTTCTCGATTGTAGCTTCCTACGACTTCCCGGGACACCCGCCCAACGGAGTCGAGCAACGCCTGCCGGTTGTAGCTGAAGCTGGGACCGACCTCGCCAATTATCCCTTCCTGATGCCGGCTGAGCTGCCGCCGCTCGATGTAGACGCTGATGTCCTGCCAAACCTTATGGTTCCGCTCGACAATCCAGTCGATCACCCGGCCCACCTCCTCTTCCATCTGCCGGGGAGTCTCTCCGATGACTTCACGCTCGAACGCTCGCTTGAGTCCCTCGCTGTCGAGCAGGCTCTTGATGCGCCCGATTCGGACGGTCTCTTCGAAGAAGCGCATCCCTCGTCCCTCCATATCGCTGAGCAGCAGGTCGAGGCGGGCCAGGCGGGGCTCGAAGTCCCGCAGCATTTCCTGGTGGTACAGGGCCAGCTGCTGATCGATGTTCTGCAACGCCTCGACATCCTGCGCCAGCAGCTTCAACCGTTCGAAAGTCGCGTCCTTGTACTTGGAGGCCAGTCGCAGCCCGACGTTGAGCGGGTTCAGCAGCTTGAGTCTGACCCGCTCGTGCTGATCCAGCGTATTGAGGAGGTAGTCTTCTACCTCCTCGAAGCCACTGCTGCGCCAAAGCTCCTCATCGTTGTCGGCCGCCCCGGCGGACGCGCGTCTCGCCCCCATCGCCTGCCGAGCACTCACCGCGAAGATGTGGGGCCGCTCGTCCAGTAATGCCTCGGCGTTCTGCCCCACATACTGAATGACTTCCTGCCGTTCCTCGGGTCGGCCTAGAATGTCGATCTTGTTGACGATAAAAACGATCTTCTTGCCCCATTCCCGGATCTGTTCCAGAAAGGCACGCTCACTCTCGGTGAACGGGCGATCGGCGGAGGTGACGAACAGGACGAGATCGGAGCGAGGGACGAAGTCGCGGGTCAGCTCCTCGTGACGCCGGATGATCGCATTGGTTCCGGGTGTGTCCACGATGCTGATCTCCCGAAGCACCTCGGCTGGATGGGTGCGCTCCAGCAGGAACGCCTCCCGCAACTGCTCCGATATTTCAGGACCGTGGCGGAGCACGTTGATCCGGTCGGTAGTAGGCGTGACCCCTTCGGGCAGGACCCGCTCGCCCAATAGAGCATTGATGAAGCTTGACTTGCCAGAGTTGAACTCACCCGCAATCACCAGCAGAAAGAGACCGTTCAGCTGGTCGCGCGCCTCCTGGAAGCGGCGCAGGTCGTCGGAGCCCACGTCAGCGCCAAACCGCTCGAGCGCAGCGGCCAGGCGCTGGAGCAGCTCCTGCTCCCGGACGCGCAACTCCTGCTCCCGCCGGGACAGCACCCCTTTACGGGCCAGCAGCTTGCCGATCACCGAGGTCCCCTCCTCTGCAGCCTCCGGCTCAGGTGCCGGGTGCCGGATGAGTTTTCAGATACTGTGCAACAGCTTGAAGATCGGCAAAGAACTCGCGGCGGGCATCCTCCCTGGCATCGTCCGGAGCGCGCAACACCGCTGAAGGATGTACGGTGGCCACTAGAGCCTCGGCGAAGTCGGAGGGAAGCGGTTTCCCTCGTTGCTGGGTGACGCGAAACTGTTTGCCCAGCAGCGCCTGCGCTGCGGTGGCGCCGAGGGCGACGATCACTCTGGGTTTGACCACCCGGATCTCCTCCTGGAGCCACGGACTGCAGGCGCGAATCTCGCCCGCACCCGGCTTCTTGTGGAGCCGGCGTCCCCGCTCGATAACGACAAACTTGAAGTGTTTGACCGCATTCGTCACGTAGACCCGTTTCCGGTTGATTCCGGCTTGCTCCAGGCCGGCATCCAGCAACTTGCCGGCGGGACCCACGAAGGGATGTCCCTGTCTGTCCTCCTGGTCTCCCGGCTGCTCGCCCACCAGCATCACGTCGGCGCCACGGGGGCCCTCCCCGAACACGGTCTGGGTGGCGTTCACCCAGAGATCACAGCCCCGACAACCTGCCGCGGCCTCTCGGAGCTTGTTCAGGGTCGGATTGGGCGGGATGAAATCAGCGGCGGATCCGGTGGAGAGTGGGCTGGTCGGCGCTCGGGCTGGACTCATACGTTGACGCTAAGAACGATGCCGGACTGGTGACGTGGCGCCGGTCACTAGCGGAGCCGAACCGGCACGCGTATGATAGACTTGCAGGAGATTTTCCGGTTGGGACTTCCCCTAAAAATTGAACGGCCGGTCAGGGTATGCTCCTTGCGCATCACCAAGGGGTGCAGCGCAACATCATGCGCGACGTGCAGCTGATCGTCGCCGAGAGGAGCCGTCAACGGCTCCGGCGGGCAGTCTCCCTACGCCAAGCTTACCGGCGGTATCCATGAATCAGCCTTTTAGGAAACTATTTCACGCCCTGGTGCCATCGGCGTACGTAGCGCTGACCCTCCAGGGCTGTGGCGTCTCCACCGCGGCGGTGGACCTGACGCCCGGACCGGAACCGGTCGAGCTGACGATTACCCCGACCGTGATCCAGGCCGGCGGGTCGGCCCAAGTGCGCGTCGTAAGTCCTTCGGCCGACAGCATCAGTATCGAATCACCCAACGGACTGGACCGATATTGGGGTATCGGATCGAACCTCACCGCCAGGGTCAGCAGCGACTTCGGTGACCGCGAGCCGGGAACCCAGTTCGCGGTGCGGCAGCACGGACAGCTCTTCAACGTGCTGAAGAAGCCGATGAAGGTAAGTGTGTGCCGCCGGGGCAGCTGCCGGGAGTACTACTACGAGCTTCCAGTGCAGCTGCCGGAGCGGAACGAGCGCTCGGTTGCAATCACTGGAGGCTGGAGCACCGCCTTTACCAGGCGGGCCGTTACCGACCGTGACAGGTCGGTGCTGCTGAAGGAAGCGCTAAACCACACCGTGTGGAACGTCCAGGCAGAGCTGGCCACCGGCAACCTCAGCGCCCGGCTGCAGGGGTTTTACGGCGCCGATGAGCATGGGGGTTCTCTCGATTTGTCGCGGGAGATCAGCCGAATGGGCGAAGGCATGAGCTATGGGCTGGCCATGCATCTGTCGGCCACTCACACCCAGTGGCTCCCCACTGAACGAGACGCGGCACTGACTCAAGGGACCGCTTACCGGGCCAGTATCGGCCCGAGCATCATGATCAAGGGACTGACAGCCAGCTCGCAGCTGGGGATCTATACCGACGGCCGGGAGACCCTGCAGGAGGTGAGTACCTTCATCTCCCTGAACGGCGGCCTGACCGAGGTCCGCAGCCCGGTGACCGTCACTTTGGAGAAGACTTTTGCCTTTGGGGGCGAACCAATGATCCCGCGGCGGCGGGATCAGCTGGAGCGCCTGACCCTGGGTCTGGATCTAGTGCGGAATTTTGCCCTTCGAATCGGCAT
>DASRIN010000035.1:0-4465 GCA_035649975.1 Gemmatimonadales bacterium | reverse complement strand
GAGGTGAACACATTCGCCTGAAGCAGGATGTCAAAGGAGCCACGATCGAACCGAAGCTCGGCGGCGTTCCCGCACTCGATGGTCACCGCTGGAGGGCAGAGGCGGCGGGCTCGAGCGGCCGAGGCCTGGAGCAGTTCCACGCCGAACAGGTGCTCCGGGTCGGCACCCCAGGCGACCAGATCGCGCAGCCACTTGCCGGTGCCGCACCCCACCTCGAGGATTCGCTTCCCCGCGAGGGGCATCAGACCGTAGCGGTCGAGCAGCTGAAGCACGTGCCGCTCCCGCTCCTGGATTTGAAAGCGACCAGCCAGCGACTCGGCGTAAGACGCTTCGGCGACTGGTGAGAGCAGCAACGCGGCTTTCGGGGAGGGACTGGTCATGCGCCGCCTTTCTCGGATAGCTGTTGCTCGGAAGCAACGAAGCCCATAGCCGCGCAACAGCGGATGTGGTTCGAGACCCGCCTGATTGCCATCAGCACGCCAGCTTTTGCACTCGGCCCCGGCGGGGAGCCGTGGCTATGACGATTGGATCGGTGCGGGCTCGGATCTCAGCGCTGGGAGGGGCAAACGGCATGCCCTGCTCGGGCTGAGGGCAAGGAGATCCGGGGAAAGAACTACCGTGCTGCGGGCGAGCCCTCCACTCCCACGGGGAGCACGAAACGGTCGCCTTCCCGAAGGGCATCAGCCGCAGGAAAGGTTGAGCTGCCTATCTGGACCCGACGTACCGTCACCCACTCATCCCGTGCGGCCACCAGCATCTCACTGCCGACCCGCCGCCCTACTGTGCCGGGCTCCGCGTCGGTCCGCTCTGCGGTCCGGGCCGTTTTCAGCACCACAACCTCCCGGCCGTTGAGATAGGCGCGAGGAACGCCCCAGGGTGATGCAAACGGTGCGTAATCGCAGGCTCTAACGAAGTTCACTATCCTCGCCGCGCTCTCGGACCAGATTAGGCGCCCCTGATGAGGCACCTCCTCTCCGTAGTAGCGCCGGGGCCCGAGGGGTTGAGCCAGTTGCGGCACGGCGCCTTTGGACGCGGCGTGCAGCAGGTCATGGAGCAGGGGCAAGCCCGCCCGGACGCACTTACTGCTCAGGGTCAGTCCCGTGTCGTCGTCCTCGATCGGCAGTTCTGCAGCGAAGGCAATGGGGCCCGTATCGATTCCCTGGTCCATCCAGTGCACGGTAACCCCATGGGTGCGCTCCCCGTGGTAGATGGCCCAGCTGGGAACATTGAGCCCCGCGTAGCGGGGCAACGGGCCGGGGTGAAGATTGAAACTTCCGATGAGCGGAGCTGCGACCACTTCCGGCGGGAGGATGGACAACGCGTGCACGTTCAGCAGAAGATCGACCCTCTCCTGCCGGATCACGTCGGCAAATCCGGGCTCCCGGCTTCGCTGGACAGGCCAGAGTCGATAGCCCAACCGAGATGCGACGCCGGCGACGGTCGCGCCAATGGCACCCACGCCCAAGCCCCGGGTCATCACCGCCACCACTTCGTGGGCCGATCCGGCGAGCATCCGTAAGGTCTGAACCCCAGCCGCTTCTTCGGCGATCAACAGGATCCGCAACCTGCGCTCGCCCGCCTGCTTCCCCTTCGCAGGCAGGGTGGCAGTAAGCTCCGGGCTGCCGGGGCTACTTACGGAGTACATCGCGGATGGAGGGGACTGGCTCCAGTCCCTGGAATGCGGCGGGTAAACTCAGGCATGCCACCCGGCCTCGCACCATCTGCTGCCAATGGAAGCTCTTGGCAGCGAGGTCCCTCACGCCGAGGAGCCACCAGTAGCGACTCCGGATCCAGCGATATCTCCGGCTGCCGAGCTCGGCCCCGAACTTGGTCTTGAGCTCGCCGATCCCGTTGACATCGAACGTCTCGCAACCCTCGCGCACAGCCCGCTGCATCACGGTCCACGTCATCAGCTCGGTTGGCCGGTGCCAGCGGTATCTGGTACGCTGGCCCCAGGTCCAGAGCAGCAGCTCGGTCCCCTCGATGGTGAACATGCCGGTGGCGATGTTGACCCGGTTGGGCAGGTACACAGACACGGCCACCAGATTTCCCGACTTGCGTAGCCGGCGGAAACACTCCAGCACCCGCTGCCGCTTGAAGCTGACCACCTTCCCACCCCGCAGGCACACTTCCTTGATCTGACGGTAGTGCTCGTTCACGAAGCTCTCATCGGTCTCGAAGTGAACGTCGAGGCCCTGCTTCGCCCCGCGGGCGATGTTCCGCCGGGCGCTGTCTTTGAGCTGCTTCAGAGTTTTGGCTTCGTCTCCGGGAAACAGCCGAGTGCGATAGGTGGGCCATGGCTCACCCCGGAATCCCAGCCCCGGCATGGTGGCCGGATCCAAGTCGGGGCTTACGATCTCCATGTGGTGCACACCGAGCCGCTGCTCCAGGAAGGCAATGAGCGCATCCATCAGTTCCGGCGTGCTCACCCGCTGCTCGTCGAAGGCAGGCCCCATGCTGGCCGTTTGACTGCCCGGTGGGGGGGAGCCGAACATCCGCAGGGGACCGACTTCGCTCATGAGTCCGGGCATGCAGCCCACGCTCTCTCCGTCCCTCTCGAAGCTGAGAAACCGGGCTTGCCCGAACCCAGATGACTCGAGCGATTTCAGCCAGGCCATGGTGTGGACCACCCGGTGGTTGGCAAACCTCCGAACCAGCGAGTCCCAGGTATCCAACTCCGCTCCGGTCAGCTCTCGAACCCGAACCCTGGTGCTGAGGTAGGTGGCAGTCATGAAAGGGCTCTCGGTCCGGTCGCCAGAAGCACTCCCATATCAGTCCGCCGTCGTCCACCTACGCGCGGGGTCTTTCGACGGCACGCAACGCTACCGCGCCGGTCGAGAGGGTCAGGCGGCTCGGCAGCGCGCAGTGCGTCGCGGCGCCGCTCTCGCCAGCCGGTCTCCCGAGGGGCGACCAGGCTGGCCCAGGCTGCGCTTCGGGGATTCTCGGGCGGCGGAGCAGAGGGCAGGGGGAACTGCCGTAACGGGGGCTCACACTCGGGCACCAGCTCGCAGAGAGTCGTACGCGAGCCCTCGTGGTCACCGGCTTCGAGACAGGTGAGCAGTCGGGCGAGCCCCTGGGCCAGTTCCGGTCCGGCGTTTTCCTGGGTGTGGCTGATCCGGATCTTTTCGGCCGAAGTCGGCACGGTGGCCTCCAGCGCCGAGATCTGCACTTCGGTGAGCTTCTCTCCCGGTCGAAGTCCGGTGAAGACGATCTGAATGTCTCTGCCGGGAACTCGCCCCGAAAACCGAATGAGTTTCTCCGCCAGATCCAGGATTCGAACCGGCTCCCCTATCTCCAGCACGGCAATGGCGCCGGCCGTTTCCGGCAGCGCGCCAGTCTGGAGTACCAGCTGCGCCGCCTCCGGAATGGTCATGAAGTAGCGCGTGACCATCGGATGCGTCACGGTGATAGGACCTCCCGCCGCGAGCTGCCGCTCGAACAGCGGAATGACACTGCCCTTCGAGGCCAGCACATTCCCGAACCGGACCGCACGGAAGTCGGTGCCGGCCCGGTGGAGGTTGGGCAGGCCGAAGATGATCCGTTCCGCCACTCGCTTGGAGGCCCCCATGACGTTGCAGGGGCGGATCGCCTTGTCGGTGGAGACCAGCAGAAGCTTGGCAGCCCCAAAGCGTACTGCCGTCGTGGCGACGAGCAGTGTCCCCAAGACATTGTTCCGCACTGCCTCGAGCACGTTGGTCTCCATCAACGGCACGTGCTTATACGCGGCGGCATGGATCACGTACTGGGGCCGGTGCTGGGCGCAGACCTGGGACAGCCGCGTCTGATTGGTGATGTCGCAGAGGACCGGTACCAGGTCCAGTCCCGGATGCGCCTCCTGCAACTCCAGATGCAGGAAGTAGAGATCGCTCTCCGACCGGTCCAGGAGCACCAGCCGAGCGGGCCTGAACGGAGCGATTTGCCGCGCCAGCTCGGACCCGATCGAGCCTGCCGCCCCGGTCAGGAGAATCACCCTGTTTTCCAGGTCGGCGCGAACCGCGCTGAGATCCAGAGTCACCGGCGGCCGGCCCAGCAGGTCTTCAATCACGCGCGCGTTCGAGGGAGCGGGTAGCTGCCGAGAGGCTGGGTCACAGGCGTCGTCATGCGACTCCTCTGGACAGCAGGTGCAGATTCTTGCTTGGTGGTGGTCGATGCCGGTCGGGGGGAGTGCGAGCTTCATGCCCGGCGCGAGTGCGCCGAACTGTTTGGGGAACAACGGACTATCGCGGTGCTGCCAGGATTTGCAGAAAGGCTAGTGGCGACTCGTCGTTGCGCGAGTGCAACTGGTGGGGAGTGAAGAGTGAAAAGTGAAGAGTGACCTCTTCAACTTTCACTCTTCACTTTTTCTTCACTCTTCTAATACCAGCCGATCGGCTTCTCGTCGAGATTGATGAAGACCTGCTTGGTCTCAAGATACTCCTCCGCCGCCCAGTGTCCCAGCTCGCGTCCGAATCCAGAGGCCTTGTAG
>DASRIN010000034.1:0-4033 GCA_035649975.1 Gemmatimonadales bacterium | reverse complement strand
GTTGGTTTCGGGGCCGGTGACCTGTGACGGTCAATAGCAGAGTGCTTTCCACTGCTGGAAAGTCTTCTGCTCCGCACCGCACATTCAGAGCACTTCTACATAAGCCTGACATGCCGGTGAGTTCTTCCCTCGCTGAGGCTTTGCGCGAATCGTATGTGCTGAAGCGGGAACTCGGAGGCGGGGAAATCCCGACGGTCTATCTCGCCCGCGACGTCAAGCACGACCGCTATGTGCCGGTGAGGAAATACAAACCCGGTCAACGGAAGGGTTGGCTAAGCGTGCGGCCATCATCGCTCTTAGCAGATCCCTTTTGGGGAACTGAAATAGCTGCCTTTATCCCCCAAGGTTGCTTGACGGTTCGTTAGTTCGGCGTATATTCGGGTAAGCAGTACCGAATAAATACCGAATTGAGGTACCAGTGCCGCTCCAGCCCCAGCCTACCCGGTTTCCGCCTCCCGATCGCAAAGTTCCCAAGCTCGAACCCACTCGGCTGATCAGGAGATGCCCCGAATGCGCGGGGCCGCTGGTGCCTTCATCGGGGTGCATCAGCTGCACCCAGTGCGGGTGGGGACAATGCGGGTGAGGGAGGCGGTAAGATGGTAAGCGGGGAAGCGGGTCAGGAGGCTGGACTCAGAGCCCGACAACTCGAGCTGATGTCTAGCGTACCCGCTTACCCGCGTACCCACTTACCCGTCCTGGACCAGCGTGCTCGGGGTACCCGCTTCATCGAGCTATCGGTAAAGTCGGTGCTCAATACGCCGGCCTCAACCCACATGGGGTTCTGGTCCATCAATCCCTATGTCGGATGCGAGTTCGGCTGCATGTACTGCTACGCTCGGGATACTCATAAGTGGGTGGTGGAGAGGCTGGAAGGAAAGCAAACAGCCCCGCTGCCCCGTCGCCCCGCTGCCCTCCCACCCGAAGAGGCCTTCGAAAAAGAGATCCTCGTCAAATCCGAAGTGGCCGACGTCCTGGCCCGCACGCTTAATCCGGCTCGCCTGGCCGGCCAATCCCTGGTCATCGGCACTGCCACCGATCCTTATCAGCCAGCCGAGCGGCGGTTCCGGCTCACCCGCAGGATCCTGGAGGTGTTGACCTCGTATCATGGTCTTTCAATCGAGATTATCACCAAGTCACCGCTGGTCACGCGCGATCTCGAGGTCCTGCAGAGGCTCTCCCGACATAATGAGGTGAACGTCAACATCTCGCTGGCCACGGCGGATGCTCGACTTGCCCGCCGGCTGGAGCTGCGCTCGCCGGTACCAGCGGCACGCTTGCGGGCCTTGCGCCGGCTCACGGCCGGAGGGATTTATGCGGGACTCATCGTTGCTCCCATCATTCCCGGCATCACCGACGACTGGGCCGGGCTGGCTCGGCTTCTGGAGGCAGCCAGGGAGGCGGGCGCCCGCTACGTGATCGGGTCGGCGCTCCGGCTCGGCCCCGCAGCGCGGCACCGCTTCCTTCCTTTCCTCCAGCGCGAGTTCCCCCAGTTGTATGAGCGCTATCGCCGACACTACGCCAAGAGCGACGCGAGCAGCCGGAGCTACCAGGAAGCTCTGACCCGCCGGCTCAATGCGCTCCGCCAGGCCTTTGGTTTTGCGGGAGACGAGGCGAGCAGCCGACGCCGGCGGCGGCTGGAAGAATCCGAGCGCGAAGCGGTCGCCACCAATGACTCGGTAGAACAGCCAGTCTTGCTCTAGGAGTTCGATTTATTTCAGAGGAGATCTTCATGAGCAGCGCCGAGCACGATCGCCGGATCGATTACATCGAGTTCTCCGTCAAGAGTATGGCCGACGCCAAGCGGTTTTACGGAAGCGCATTCGGCTGGAGCTTCGAGGATTATGGACCGGATTACGCCAGCTTTGCCGATGGCCGGTTGACCGGCGGCTTTCAGACAACAGCAGCAGTGAAACCAGGAGGACCGCTGGTGGTGATCTATGCCGCAGACCTGGAAGCGCTGGAGCAGCGGGTCAGGAAGGCTGGCGGCACCATCGTGCGTCCGATCTTCAGCTTTCCGGGCGGCCGGCGCTTTCACTTCACCGATCCCAGCAGCAATGAGCTCGCGGTGTGGTCCGACAAGGAAAAGCGTGAACGGTGAACAGTAAACGGGGTGGATTCCCACGAAGAATCCAGTGCATCACCCGTTCACCGTTCACCGTTTACGGTTCACGCGTCTGGTAGCATGCGATCCGTGTTGTATGTCGATCCTCCTGCCTTCTGCACCACTCTCGAGGGCATGGTGGATCCCGCGCTCAGGAAGCGACCGCTGGCCATCGCTCCTCCAGCAGCCGATCGGGCCACCATCCTGGCTCTCTCGGCCGAGGCACGGCTCGCCGGGCTGGAGCCGGGCATGCCGATCCGGCAAGCCCAGCGGCTCTGCCGGGACCTCATCGTCTTGCCGCCCAATCCGCAGCTCTATGCTCGAGCTTCGCGCGCACTGCATGAGATCCTGCAGATCTTCGCGCCTACTATCGAGCCCAGAGGATACGGCCACGCCTTTCTCGACCTGACCGGAACCGGCCGGCTGCTGGGCCCGCCCCAGAACGTGGCCGCCCAGATCCGGCGCGAGGCCCGTGAACGACTGCGGCTGCCCCTCTCCGTGGGGATTGCCGCAAATAAGCTGGTCAGCCAGGCAGCAATCCGGGCCGGCCGGTGGAATAAACAGTCGCTTCTTTACGTCCCGGCAGGAGATGAACGGAGTTTCCTGGCGCCTCAGCCGGTCGATGTGTTGCCCGAGCTGGATTCGAGCATTCGTACCCGGCTGGATGAATATCAGCTCGAGCTCATCGGCGAGGTGGCGGTCATTGCCGAAAGCGCGCTGTGTGCGGTGTTCGGCCGGCGAGGGCGCATGCTCCGGGCCCAGGCCCGGGGGATCGATCCGCGCCCGGTGCTATCGCCGGAGCAACAGTCCGAGTTTCGCGTGGTCCACACCTTCGTCGGCGACACCAACGACCGCGCTATCCTGAACCCGATGCTCCGGCTGATGAGCGAACGTTTGGGATCCCGGCTGCGGCGGCGTGCGCTGACTGCCGGCAGGCTGAGCGTCGAGGCAACCTACGCCGACTACACTACCACTGCCCGGGGGGTCCCACTTAAATCAGCCGTGCTGGATGCTGAGCTGTGGGAGGCGGCAAAGCAGGCATTCGTGCTGGCCAATACCAAGCGGCTGGCCATCCGCTGCGTGGCTCTCACTCTTGATCGCTTAATGGAGAAGGAGGCGCAGCTGGACTTATGGGAGAGGAAGACGGAAAGTAGGAAGGAAAGCGGAGATGCGGATGTGCTACAAGCGGCCATTCAACATGCGGTCGACCGTATCCACGCCCGCTACGGTGCCGGTGCGCTGCGGCGGGGAGGCACGCTCACCGCTCACCGCTCACCGCTTACGTCTTTGTCGTCCCAGACCACCACGACCTTGCCAAAGCTGGCATTGCCTTCAAGCACTCGATGCGCATCGGCCAGCTGAGTCATCGGATAGGTTCGCTCCAGGACCGGCCGCAGCGCCGCCGGCTGGCCGAACCGGGGCTCGAAGAGCGGCAGCATCCGGGCTCCGAATTCCTGAATCAGTGGAATCCGCTCCTCCAATCCTCGGGTGCGCATGACCGTACCGATGATCTCCAGCCGCTTGCGCAGGACGGGGCTCAGGTCCGCTTCCGTCTGGCTTCCGGCCAGAGATCCCAGCAGCACCAGTCGCCCTCGGGGCGCCAGGACAGCAAGGTTGTCAGCCATTGCCGGGCCACCCAGGACATCGAGCACCACATTGACCGGTTCACCGACCACGTCTCGAAACGGGGTTCTGCTGGTATCGATGCCGACCTCCAGGCCGTAGACCAGCGCCTTGGCCAGCTTGTCCGCGCTGCGCGACGTTCCCAGCACCGTAGCCCCGAGCTGCCGGGCAATCTGCGCCGCCGCAGTGCCAAGGCCGCTGCCCACGGCATGGATCAGCACCCGCTCGCGCGCCTGCAGTCGACCCCGGGTTACCAGCGCATCGTATGCCGTCAGGAAGGCCTCGGGAATGGCAGCCGCTTCGGCGTAG
>DASRIN010000033.1:0-2727 GCA_035649975.1 Gemmatimonadales bacterium | reverse complement strand
CGGACTGGCAGAGAAACCGCGAAGCGGTGCTGGCATACATTGACGCCATGCCGGACTCGGCACTGAGTTTCCGCCCCACGCCTGGAGTGCGGACCTTCGCTGAGCAGTTCGACCACATCGTCACGACCAATCTCGAAGTCGCCGCCATCGCGTTGCGGGGAGAGAAGGCGGCTCCCGCCTTGGCCGACAGTTCGGTCTATCTGCACGACAAGGCGGCGCTCCGCCGCTATGCCGGGGCCACTTACGATTACCTGCAGAAGGCCCTGCAGCAGGCCAAGCCGGCCCAGTTGAACCGGCGGGTTGTCATGTACGGCCAGCAGCCTCAGCCTGCAATCCGGCTGGCGGCACTCGCCTTCGAGCACTCGGTATGGACTCTGGGGCAGATAGTGCCATACCTGCGACTGAACGGCGTGAAGCCACCCGATTATCGCATGCCGTTCTGAGCCTGGCGCCACACGAGTTGGGAGCTCCACGATGCAAGCTGGCAACCGGTCCCAAGCGACGGCGGCCGACCTGGCCGCCCGGGAGCTTTACGCGGAGATCCTGCGCAGCTGGAACGCCGGAGACGCAGCAGGATTCAGCCGGATCTTCAGCCGAAGCGGGAGCATCGTGGGATTTGATGGCTCTCAGGTAAACGGCCAGGACAAGATCGAGGCGCACCTGGCCGGAGTTTTCAGCAGCCATGCCACCGCAGCGTATGTAGGGAAGGTTCGCGAAGTACGGCTATTAGGCGATGGGGTCGTGCTGTTGCGGGCGGTGGCGGGTATGGTTCCGCCCGGCAAGTCCGAGCTGAAACCAGCCTTGAATACGATTCACAGCCTGGTCGCCGCCCACCAGGGGGACCACTACCGGGTGGAGTTGTTCCAGAGCACACCTGCCGCCTTCCACGGAAGGCCGGAAGACAGCGAACGCCTCACCGCCGAGCTCCAGGAGCAGCTTCTCAGCGAGCGCCGCTCCAGCGGTGCTTGAGGCACCCCAGGAACGAGTCGCACTTCACTTCACCGGCCGCCAGTGAGTCGGCCTCCGGGTCCGGGGGCAAGGAGTGCAACCCAGCCGAGGAGATCTCCTGCGCCTCCTCGGCTGCAGCGGTGAGCTTGGCTCCGGTCACCAGGAGCTCGCGCCGCAAGCGGGAGGCGGTACGGAGCACCCGGCCGGGGTAGCGCTGGCAGCGGGGAGTGTTCCGGCCCCGCACGCACCCGTTGTACCGGCGAAGGGCGGCCTCCAGCGACTTGGTTCGCCGCAGGTGATTGGCCAGCAGACGGGTGCCGTGACAGATGTTGGCCTCTACGTTGAGCAGGTCACCCGAGAGGCAGCGGTAATTCCCCACGTGCATCGGCATGACCTGCATCAGCCCGATGGCACCCTCGGTGCTCACCGCGCCGGTATCGAGCGGAGCGTTCTCGATCAGAAGGACGGCGGCCAGCACGCTCGGGCTGATCCGGGCGCGACCGGCCTCGTACACCACCGCGGCAGCGACTCGGTCCGCCAGCTCCGGGTAGCGCATGCGCCGGGCGAGCGCCATCGCGAGCGGGCGATGGGCCAGTCGTTTGGTAACCTCACGCTCGAGGATCGCACTATCCCTCACGACTGGTCGGGGCTGCACCTTCGGCGTTGCCCGACGTCGCGGGGTCACCGTACGTCGCGGGGTAACCGCCTGGGTCGCTGCAGCCGACGGCGGCTCAGGAAACGCAGACGCCGGAGCAAGGGACCGGGGTGCTCCCGGTCCTGTAGAGGCGCACGCGGACGAAGACAGCACGGCCGCGAGAAGACACGACTTCAGCACCCTGCCACGACAGCTAGCGGGGAACATGGCGCGCTCCTCGTCGAAGACGTGCCGGCAGTATGGCGCGTGCCAGGAGCCCGCTCAAGTGTTCCAAATTTGTGCGCGACGAACAACGCGACAGTCTCAGCACTGCATGCTTCAGCATCGAGGCTGGAAGTTGAGGCTGGATGCGCCTCACCACGCTGCTCCTGGACGAATGCAGTGGCTGGCAGCCGTAGCGTTCGTTACAAAGGAGATACGTTGGGAATCCTGAGCCGATGAAGCACCCTATCCTTGGCTTGCACCACGTGACGGCCACCGTAAACGACGCCCAGGAGGACCTGGACTTCTACCGACGCACTCTGGGCCTTCGACTCATCAAACGGACGGTGAACTTCGACAATCCGCGGGTCTACCACTTCTACTATGGAGATGAGCGAGGCAGCCCGGGAACCATCTGGACCACGTTCCCCTACCGGGGATGGGGGGTTGCCCGCGGGCAGCACGGGAGAGGCCAGATCACCAGTACCACCTTCGCAGTACCGAAGGGAGCCCTGGACCTCTGGACCCCGCGGCTAGGACGGCAGGGCATCGTCACTGAAGAGGCCGTTGGCTGGAATGGCTCGCCCACCATTCGCTTCAAGGACCCTTCAGGGCTCGCCATCGAGCTGATCGAAAATAAGGACGACCGACGCGAGCCGTGGACCGGTAGTGGCGTCACGGCCGAGTACGCAATTCGGGGACTGCATAGCGTACGGCTGCGTCTGGCCCATGCGGAGCGAACTGTCCGGCTGATGACCGAGCTGCTCGGATTCGAGCAGGTCGCGGAGGACCACGAAACCATTCGCCTTACGGTAAACGGAGATGTTCCGGGACATCGGGTAGAGCTGGCACCCGGCACCGGTGGACCGGAGGGGCGCAATGGGCTCGGTACCGTTCACCACGTCGCCATGGCAATCGCGAGC
>DASRIN010000032.1:0-3739 GCA_035649975.1 Gemmatimonadales bacterium | reverse complement strand
TCCTGTTCGCCCGCGGAGCCGGGTTGCCCATTCAGCATTGCCCCGCTGCCCCCCTGCCCATCCGCCCGGAGGGCACCCGCCCCGCGCTGCAGCGACAGATTGGCCTGTGCTCTGGCCAGCATGGGATTGAGGGCAACGGCTTGCTTGGTGGACGCCTTCGCCGCCTCGTGCTGACCCAGGTCGCCGTAGACGAAAGCGAGCAGGTAGTGCGCTTCAGCGTATTCGGGATTCCGGGCTACCGCTTCTTTGAGCGCGACCAGGGCGAGCTCGGTCAGTCCCCGATTGTAGAGCACCTCGCCTCGATAAAACCGCGCCACCGGATTGTCCGGCTCCTGGTCGCACGCGCGCGCCAGCCAGTCGCTGGCTGCATCGAGCCGGCCGCGCGCCTTCTCGGCTAGCCCCAGCTGCAGCATGGCGGCGACGTCCTGGGGATGACTGTCCAGCAGGGCTTCGAACTCGGTGACCGCCTCGGCGTGACGTCCCAGCATGGCGTAGGCCCGTCCCAGCTCCCACCGCGCCTCCCGGTCCTTCGGCCTATGGCTGACCCGCTGCTTGAGCTCCTCGATCCGGCGGTCGTAATGGCCGCTATCGCGATAGGCAATCTCCAGGTTGGTCTGGGCCACCTGCATCTTGGAGTCGAGCTCGAGTGCGCGGGCAAACTCGGCGATCGCCTCCTCGATCAGTCCCTTTTGGTAGTAGAGGACCCCGAGATTGTTGTGCGCCCCCGCGTCGGAGGGATCGATGCGGCGGGCAAAGGAACGGAGGACAGTAAGATCGCGCTCCGAAAGCGCGGGCGCCGGCATGTCCTAGGGCAGGCGAATGGCGTCGAAGATGGCACGCAGGGACGACACGTCGGGCAAGAGCAGAAAGTGACCGCCCAGTGATTCGTCGCTTCCATCCATCCGAAAGGCGGTCTCCACACAGAAGGCGTAATCCCGGTCGTGCCCGAAGTTGATATGCGCGGCGGTGAGCACTGCGCCGCTCAGGTCAATCACCAGGCTGGGCACCGACGGCACCAGCATCATTCCCATGAAATCGCTCAACGCGTTGAGATAGGCGCTGGCCAGTATGTTCCCCGTCTCCTTGAGCCCGGACTGTTCCATCTCGCCCAGCTCGCGGGTGGTGCCGATCGGCCGCCGGAAGAGAAAATCACAGAGGGTGTGGGCGGCGCGCTGGGGGAACAGAACCATGGCGCGTCCAGTGAGGTCGCCCATCATGTGCATGAGCACGGCAGCTACCACCGCATCGGCTGCGCCCACCAGATCGCAGGCTTCCTCGAGTGGCCGGATGTACACCCGGGGAACTGTGATCATGATCTTGCGATTGGTCATTCCGGACAGCGCGGTGGCGGCGTGGCCCGCGCCGATGTTGGCCACTTCCCGGATGGCATCGAGCTGGGACTCCTTCAGGTCACGCACGTCTTCCATGACAGTCTCCTAAAGGAGCGCCGCGGCGTCGAGAATCAGGGCCGGCGCACCATCGGCCAGGATCGTGGCGCCGCCGACGAAGGGGGGAAGACCCCGGGGCGCATCAAAGGGCTCGACTACGATGTCCTGCTGCCCCACTAGCGCATCCACCACCAGCGCAGTCCGCCGCTCACCAACCTCGAGAATGACAGTGGGTCGGCGAGAGGATGGTGCATCCTTCCGAGCGGCAACCAGATCCCGGAGATGAACCGTCGGGATCACCTCATCGCGCACCACCAGGGCCTCGCGATCGCGCACGGCAGTCACCGCGCGATGATCGAACTCCACGGTCTCGGCCACGTACACCAGCGGCACGGCGTAGCGTTCGCCGCCTGCCTCGGTGAGCAGGGCACGGACGATGGCCAGCGTGAGCGGAACCCGAATCAGGAAGGTGGATCCTTGCCCCAGCTCTGAGCGCACCTCCAGGGTCCCTCCCAGCGCCCGCACCCGGGTCATGGCCACATCGACCCCGACTCCGCGTCCGGAGACGCCGCTCACCTGTTCCGCGGTACTGAATCCCGGCCGGGCCAGGACCCGCACCAGAAGATCGTCCGTCAGGGTCTCGGTTTCGGGCGCCGCACCATCCTGCCGGGCCTTGGCCAGAATTCTGGCCCGGTCGATGCCCCGGCCGTCGTCGGTCACCCGGATGGCGACGGTGTTGCGCTCCCGCGCGGCCGAAAGGAGAATCCGCCCTTGAGCCGGCTTCCCCGCCCGCTCCCGTTCCGTGGGCGGCTCGATGCCGTGATCGGCTGCGTTGCGGATCAGGTGCACCAGAGGCTCGCCGATCTCGTCCAGAATCGACCGGTCCAACTCGATGTCCTGGCCTTCGATGTCCAGGCGGATTTGCTTGCCCAGGTCCTGGGACAGATCGCGCAGCAAACGGGGGAATCGCTCGAACACCTCGCCGACCGGCGTCATCCGCGAAGCAATGACCTCTCCCTGCATCCCCGACACCAGCCGGCTGATCCGCTCGCTGACCTCCACCAGAACCGGATCTCCTGACTCCGAGGCCAGCGCACCGAGGCGGTTCTTGGCGACAACCAGCTCGCCCACCTGTTTCATCAACTGATCCAGCCGGCGCAGGTCGACCCGGATCTGCCGGGTCATGGCCTGAGGATCGGTTCCCGAGGCGGCCGGCTCCTCAAAGGCGACGGATGCCACGTCTCCCACCGCCAGCAAGGCGGCCGTGATCGCGGACTCCGCTGAGCGGCTCTGTAGTCGAAAGGAGAAGCGGCCGTCGAAATCGTCCCGCTCGAATTCAGCCGCCGGCGGGCGCACCCCACTCACTGCACCCAGGCTCTCGGCGCGGCGAAGCACGAGGGCAGCCCGGGCACCCCGCATGATTGCGCTGGGCCGGATGAGGACCCGCACGGCTCGAAGCCGGGGGGCATCGCTGGCCCGTCGAGTCGGGGGCGGCTCGGTGACCGGTGCGGAGGGCGGAGAGAGCGGAGCGCCGGCGGCTGCATTCAGCTCGGCGAGCAACGTGAGATCCGGCAGCTGGTCGCTGCCGGCCGCTGCCATCTCGATCACTCGACCCAAGGCATCGATGGCCCGGAACAGAAGCTGAAAGATCGCGGGCGCGGGCTGCAGCAGTCCCTGGCGGAGGCGGTCCAGCAGGTTCTCCATCCGGTGCGAGAGGTCGGCGACACCGGTATACCCCATGGTTGCCGCCATCCCCTTGATCGTATGGATGGCCCGGAACAGCCGGTCTACCGGCTCCGCAGCCGCGGGCTCTTTTTCCCACTCCAGCAGCGAGTGGTTGCAGGCCTTCAGGTGCTCACGGCTTTCGGTGACGAAGAGTGCGGCGTATTTGGAGAGGTCCATGGGTTACGCCAGGACGCGCTGGACCGCCTCGAGTACCCGGGATGGCTGGAACGGCTTGACCACGAAGTCTTTCGCGCCGGCCTGAATGGCCTCGACCACTAGGGCCTGCTGGCCCATCGCGCTGCACATCAGGATCTTGGCGTCGGGATCAGTCTTGCAGATCTCGCGGACGGCCTCGATCCCGCCCATGTCCGGCATCACGATGTCCATGGTGACGAGGTCCGGCTTGAGCTGGCGGTACTTGTCCACCGCCTGCACGCCGGACTCGGCCTCGCCGACCACCTCGAACCCGGCTTGGCTGAGGATGTCGCTGATCATCGTGCGCATGAAGATGGCGTCGTCGCAGACGAGGACGGTGTGGCTCAAGACAGCCTCCGGGAAGCGGGGCAGCAAGGCAGCGGGGCGGCGGGGCAGTTGAGCCCTCTGAGCTCACGGGCGCACAACGGTGC
>DASRIN010000031.1:0-8486 GCA_035649975.1 Gemmatimonadales bacterium | reverse complement strand
TAAGCGTATGAGCGGCGAGATACCCAGTCTGCGCCGCCTCCGACCGTCGGTGCCGGAACCGCTCGAACTGGTGGTGCGCACAGCCCTGGCGTCGATACCAGCCGACCGGTTCACCACGCCGGGACAGTTTGCCCAGGCGTTGTCTCCCAGTGTCGCCGGGACCACTTCATTGCCGGGCATGGCGACTGCAGCCTCGCCGTCCGAGTCCCGAGTCACCGCGGCTCCATCACGCCGCCGGCCGGTTCCCTCCTGGCTCACCTTCGTCCTCGGGCTGCTTGTCACGGCGACCATGGGGATGCTCATCTGGCAACGGAGCCGCCGGCCGGCGGAGCCCGCCGGAACCAAGATGCTGGCGGTGCTGCCCTTCAAGAACATGGGTGCTTCAGGCGACCAGTACTTCGCCGACGGGCTCACCGAAGAGATCACCAGCCGGCTCGCCGGGGTCTCGGACCTCGGCGTCGTCTCCCGTACCAGCACCGATCCTTATAAGGGAACGACCAAGAGCATCCGGCAGATCGGACAGGAGCTGGGGGTGGGGTACATCCTCGAGGGCAGTGTTCGCTGGGAAAAGTCGCCGGGCGGGAACAGCCGAGTGCGGGTGACCCCTCAGCTCATCCGGGTAGCGGACGATCGGCATCTCTGGACCGACCGCTATGACGCGGAGTTGGCCGACGTATTCCAAGTGCAGTCCAGCATCGCCGAGCGGGTGACCAGCGCGATGAACCTGGCGCTGGATCCCTGGGAAAAGCGGACGATCAACGAGCGGCTGACGGCGAACACCGAGGCCTATGACTTTTACCTCCGCGGCATCGAGTACGCGAATCGCGGCTATGCTAGAGAGGACATCCATAATTCGATCGAGATGTTCCGCCGAGCCATAGCACTGGACTCCGGTTTCGCGCAGGCCTGGGCGAGATTGTCGCAGGGGCGCTCCAGCGAGTACTGGTTTTTCTATGATCGAAGCGAAGCGGCCTTGTCGGAGGCGAAGGCCGCCGCCGAGCGGTCGCTCCGGCTGCGGCCCGAACTGGCGGATCCCCACGTGGCGCTGGGCTACTTCTACTACTGGGGCAAGTTGGACTACGATCGCGCGCTCCAGGAACTCGCCATAGCCCGGGAGCGACAGCCCAACAATGCAAACCTCGTCTTGGCTACTGCAGCGGTTCAGCGGCGGCAGGGACGCTGGCCCGAGTCAGTCGCAAATTTCGAGAGGGCGGTCCACCTTGACCCGCGATCGAGTGAATCGATCCGCAACCTGGCGGAGACCTACATTCTAGTCCGCAAGTATGACCTGGCATGCGCGACCGCTGATCGAGGGATCAGCATCGGGCCCGATATAGCGCCCCTTCACTGGATGAAAATCCAGTGTCTCCTAGGAAAGGACGACTTACAGCAGGCGAAGCAGGCCCTTCGTGCCGGAGTGAAGGCGGTCGACTTCCTACAGATGACCCGTCCCGCCACGGGGAGCGGGGCGGTGACCAGCTATGTGGTGTCGCCGAGCTTTTTGATCACCGGCGACTCGATGTATTACTCCAAGCTCGAGCAGCTGACGCTCACCGAGTTCACCGACACTATCGGCCTTTACGGTCTCAAGGCGGACATGTACCGCATCCAGGGTCGAGCCACGATGGAACGGGCTTACCTGGACTCTGCCCGGACCATTCTGGAATCCCTGGTGCAGGCCCATCCCGAGGAGGCCAACTTCCATTCCCGGCTCGGTCTGATGTACGCGTACCTGGGTCGGAAGACTGAAGCGGCGCGGGAAGGCCAGATCGCGGTGAAGCTGCTGCCGGTGAGCCGCGAGGCATTCCGGGGTGCCAACCTGCAGGCCGCACTCGCGATGATCTACGCAACCGTGGGCATGCCATCCCAGGCAATCGATCAGCTGGAGTATCTGCTGTCGATCCCGTCTCAGATCAGTCCCGGCCTGCTCCGAAATGACCCCCACTGGGCGGTATTGCGGGGGAATCCGAGGTTCGAGAAGCTGATCGGCATAAACCGTGAACAGTGAACCGGCGGTCAGGTGGATATATTCCACTATCCAGCAACAACGGACGCGTATGCGACCACTTGCCCTAGCTGTGTGTCTCGCCACCCTGCCCGCGGTTCTCGCTGCCCAGCAGGCTGCCCCCCTCGAGGTCGGCGCCGTGGCCCCCGACTTCACCATGAAAGGCGCCACCCGCTACGGCGTCCTGACGAACCCGGTGCGTCTCTCCGACTTCAAGGGGAAGACGATAGTCCTCGCCTTCTTCTTCAAAGCTCGAACCAGCGGCTGAACAGTCCAGATGAACGCGTACCGTGGTCAGTACGCGACGCTCTTCAAGAACGGCCGGGGTGTGGTGCTCATCGCCATCAGCGCGGACCCCGACACCGCCCTCGCTTCGTGGGCGCGCGATTCGGAGTTTCCCTTCCTGTTCGCCAGTGATACAGGGACGGCCGTAGCCAAGCGCTATGGCGCCCTGGCCAGCAACCCGGGAATGACCAACCGCAATCTGTTCGTGGTGGGGCCGGATGGGAGGATCGCATATCGAGCGGTCCCCTTCCGGGAGGTGGATGCGACTGCCTACAAGGAGCTGGGTGCGGCAATTGAGAAGGCGGGCGGTAAGCGGGTAAGCGAGTAGGGGTAGGCGGTCAGGCAGTCAGGTCAACGATGTCATTCTGAGCGCAGCGAAGAATCTCTGCACCGCTCACCGCATGGAATAAAACCCTCCAAGAATCGCGCCGTAGATCAGGTGCGCGACCAGCACCGAGATCGGAGTCTGATACCCATAGTTGAGCGCCAGGAACCCGGGAGGCTCGAGCTGGCGCGTCACCGTGGGACCGGTCTGCTCGCTGGCCATGCGAGGATGAAAGCTCGGCAACAGGTCTACCACGACGGTCAGCACGAAGATCGACTGCACCAATCCGATCGCCGCACCGGCCCACCAGGTGGCCCGGCCCCAGGACTGAAAGGCGGCGACGTAGGCCAAGGAGAAGATCCATCCATTCATCATGTGGAACACGAAGCCGATCAGCTTCGCCCGCTCCCGATTAGGCGTAAAAATCGAGCCCAGCATGTAAGGGAGGTTCATGCGGGTGAGGTGCAGTCCCTGGCTCCCGGCCATCACCGAGGTGAGCGCGAGCGTCGCCACGGGGCTCCAGAGCAACCAGCTGTTCCAGTTCATACCCGGGTCTTCTCGGCCTCGGAGCCTTCTTGCCGGTGCGGCACCTGCCGCGGGATCGGAGCCTCGCCCTCGAGCCGGCGGGCGATGGAGAGCGCGGCATTGATCAGACCGACATGGGTGAACGCTTGGGGAAAGTTCCCCAGCGCGGCACCGGTGCCCGGATCGATCTCCTCGGCGAAGAGCCCCACGTCGTTGGCGTAGCCGCAGAGCCGCTCGAAGAGCTGCCGCGCCTCCTCGGCGGTGCCGCCGCCGAGTGCCAGGTATTCCGCCGCCCAGAAGCTGCAGATCCCGAACGCACCTTCGCCCGGCGAGACCGGGTCGCCTTCCCTCTCGGGCTCTTGGTTCCTCGGATAGCGATAGAGCAGTCCATCTCCGGCGCCGAGCTGCTGTCGAATCCGGCGGTAGGTTGCTCGCATGCGATCGGACCGGGCCGGCTCGAAGCCGTACCAGGCCAAGAGCAGCAGCGTGGCATCCAGCCGGTCGCTATCCAGCTCGGCGACGTAGCTTTCCAGCGACGGATTCCAGGCGCGCCCCTCGATTTCCTGGCGGATGAGCTCGCGGTTCTTTTCGAACATTGCGAGCGGCGCCCAGCGGATGTGGTCCTTCTCATGGAGCTGCAGCAAGCCGTCGAGTGCTACCCAGCACAACACCCGGGAATGGGTGTGATGGGCCCGGCCCGTGCGCGGCTCCCAGATTCCCTCGTCCGGCTGCTCCCAGTTGCGGCAGACGTATTCCCCCCAGGCGCGGAGAACCCCCTCCGTCTCCCGGTCGAGGGTGCCACCTGCCCGGACAAAGTGGATCACGGCATCGATCACCTCGCCGTACACGTCGAGCTGCCGCTGATCGGCCGCCAGGTTGCCGATGCGGACGGGGACCGACCCCTGATGGCCGGCGAGCCGATGGAGGACCCGCTCGTCGGGTGGCTTGTTGCCGTGCACGTCGTAGAGTACCCGCAGCTCGGGATAGGTCAGCCGGGTGGCGTGCAACAGCCAATTGACGAAGGCGTGTGCCTCGTCCATGTAGCCCAGGCCGACGAGTGCGCGAACGGTGAGCGAAGCGTCGCGCAGCCAGCAGAAGCGGTAATCCCAGTTGAGCGGGGCGCCGATCCGCTCCGGAAGCGACGTCGTCGGCGCGGCGATGACGGCACCCGAGGGAGCATAGACCATCAGCTTGAGGGCGAGCGCGCTCCGGATGACCATCTCCCGGCAGGGCCCCTCGTATCGGGCGGCTGAGGCCCAGCCCTGCCACCAGCGGACCGTGCGCTCGAGCGCGGTATGGGACCATTCGCCCAGGGGCGGCAGCACCGCGGGGTCCCGAGCGGCCAGCGTCAGCGAGGCATATGCCGAGGCCCCCGCCGAGAGACGGGCGCGCCCTTCTATCCTGCCGTGCTCGCGGAGCTCGGCCGGAAGGTCGGTGCGCAAGCTGAGCAGCCCCTCCGGCGACTCCGCCCGAAACCCGAGCTGTCCGAGGCGGCGAACGGTCGCGGATCGAACGCCGTAGCCCGGGCGGGGCTCGATCGACCACTCGAGCTCCACCTCGCCCCGCTCGCACTCGACGAGCCGGAGGATCTCCCGCTCCGGCAGCATGAGTCGCCGTTTCTCCTCCTCCGAAGCCACCGGCATGAGATCGGTGAGGAGCAGCGAGCCGGACCCGGTGTCGAACCGGGTCTGCAGGACGTTGGTGTTCTCGATGTAGCGCCGGACTGTCTGAAACGGTCCCACCGGGGCGATGCGCCAGTGTCCGGCCGAGGGATCGAGGAGGGCGGCAAACAACGAGGGACTATCGAACCGGGGCCAGCAGAGCCAGTCGATCGAACCGTCCCGGCCAACCAGAGCGGCGGACCGGCAATCACCGATCGCCGCGTAGTCACCGATCGCGTTCGGGTTGGAGCGCACATTCTGCGGCGCCGCGATCGAGAAGCTGGCTCCCGGCATCGACTAAGACGCTGGGGATTTTCCCAAGGATCCCACGAGCAGAATGGGTGAGGTCGGCTGCGGTGATCCGCTCTCCGGTTCCACCGTGATTGCAGCGGCGCTGAGCTTTCCGTCCGCCGGCACTGCTATCTGCTCCAGCCTGGCATGTCCATCGGGTTCGGGCTTGAATGTCACCGAGGGCACCGGTTTCCCATCCTTGATGAACCAGAGTTGGTAGGCCCGGCCCTGGGGCACCGGCCGGAGCCGGAAGCCGTGCACGATGGCGCGGTTCCGACGCCGATCCCAAAAGAGCTGGATGCCGGGATCGGGATCGCCGCTGGCGGTGAGCTGGTAGAGCTCCACCCCAGGCTCGAGGATCGCGTTGAGCGTGGCCTCTCGGGATGCGAGCAGCCCCTCCCGCTGGGCCAGCGTCTGCTCCAGCCGGGCAACGTCGCCCCTGAGGGACAGCAGTCCGGCGCCGAGCCCGAGGACCGCGATGAGACTCGCCGCGAGCGCACCCCACACCGCGGGCGGCGTGCGACTTCGGAGTGATCCTGACCGCAGCGGGAAGGCTGCAACCTTCTCCTGCTCGATTCGCGCGAGCAGCCGGGCGCGAAGGTCCGCTCCAGCCGGAGGCTCCGATCCGGCCAGCCCCAGCAGCGCGGCCACCTCCCGGAACTCGGCGACGTCGCGTTGGGCGTCCGCCGATGTGGCCAGGAAAGCCTCGAACCGGCTGGCTTCCTCCGGCGTAAGCGCATCGAGCGCGTAAGCCGCCGCGAGATCCTGAAGCGGCTCCTGGCGTGGGTCGGTCATGTGCCGCGCTCGAAGTAGTACGGACGCAGGGAGTCTCGCAGCTTCTCCATCCCCAGCCGCACCCGCGTCTTGATGGTACCGAGAGGTTCCTGCAACCGCTGGGCGATCTCGGTTTGGGTGAGTCCCTCAAAGTAGGCCAGCTCGATGGCCTGGCGCTGAGGCGGCGACAGGCTGTCGAGCGCGATCTCTACTTGCCGCCGGCGCTCGGTATGATCGTACACCGTCGCCGGGTCGCTGCCCGGGCGCCCCATGGCCGGCGGAGCCTCGGGCCGGTCGGCCGCGGCGGAAGCGGTGATCCGTTCTCTGCGAGCCCGCGCTCGTATCAGATCGAGGGCTCGGCTCCGGGCGATCATGGTGAGCCACCCCGCCACCGAGCCGCGGGAGCCCTCGAACCGCGCCGCTTCCCGCCAGGCCTGGGCGAAGGCCTCGAGCACTACCTCTTCGGCATCGGCACGCTGCCCCACCAGGCGATAGGCCACCGCGTAGAGCACCCTCCCATACCGGTCGAAGAGGGTCGCGATGGCCCGCTCGTCGCCCGCGCCTGCCCTCGTGATCAGCTCGTGATCGGCGGGAGGCGCCGGGGCGCTCGATAGACTAGCCATGACCGACGAATAGGAGCATATCCTCAGGAGACTATATCCCTCCGGACATGCTCCACAAGCGGCCGGGTGCGTCATGACATCGCTTTGCCCTCGGCGGCTATCGAGTCCAGCGTCATCCGGGCAGCCGCGGGTTGAAACGCATCCCACCGAGGGTTGGTCTCGAGGGCCGCGCCCAAATACGCCTTCGCGGCCAGGTCGTTGCCCAGCGCTCGCTCGATGACCCCAGCGTGATAGAGTAACGCTGCGTCGCGGGTTCCCAGGACCAGGGCCTGGTCGATCGCCCCTCGCGCTTCCCGGTTGCGCCCCGCCTTATGCAGCGCCCAGGCGAGCAGGTCGTATCCGAAGATGTCCCTTCTCGTCTCCAGCTCTTTCGCCGCCCGGGCGAGCACCGCATCCACCTCTCTACCGTGATCCAGGAGAAAGACGCTCCAGGCCCGGTGATACGGCCCGAGATCGCGGGCGACCGCTGCCTGCATCGAGCGAAAGTACTCCGACGAGCGAGCGGAATCGCCCTTCGCCGCATAGGCCTCGCTCAGTAGTCCCAGGGTCGCCGGATCGAGAGCGATGGTCATCGCGCGCTCACCCGCATCGATGGCTCGATCCCAGTTGTGGCGGTTGGCTTCCAGGCGGGCCAGTGTGGCGAGCAGCCGGTGATCTCGCGGAGCAACTTGGAGGCCGGAGCGGAGCTCCCGTTCGGCTTCGCTGAAGTGGCCGTGGCGCAGCGCCAGGTCGGCCAGCCTAAGGTGAAACCAGGCGATCTGCTCCGGCAGCATCCCATGGCGGCCAGACGCTTCGTCCCGGGCCCGGCGGAGCAGCTGGCGGGCCCGCTCCGGACGGCCGTGCAGCTCTTCCCAGCGGGCGAGTCGGGGCGCGACACTCAGGTCGTTGCTATAGAGGACCAGAGACCCGAGCGTCCTCCCGGCCTCGTCGTACTGCCCCAGCTCGAGCTGGATCTCAGCGAGGAGGCTGCGCGCCGCGACCGAGGCCGAGTCGTCGGCCAGGAGCCGCCGGGTGACCTGGAGCGCATCCGAAAAGCGATGCTGGGCCATCAGACTGGATGCGAGCACACCGAAGGCGGCCGCGTTGCGCCCGGTGCGGAGGGCCAGCGAGTGCCGGGCCGTTGACTCGGCCCGGAGCACGTCATGAGCGTCATCCCTCTCCCGCGACCGCTGGAGAAAGAGTCCGGCGAGGCGAGTGTAATCTCCGGCGCTCCGGGGATCCCGCGCGATTCGTCGCTGGTAGAACTCGATATCGAGGTCACGAATGCGGGCCTGGGTCGGGATCGGGTGCGAGTCGGAAGCAGACTCGTGGCTCGATCGAGCGATCCCAATGGTACCGGCCAGCATCAGTCCGGCTCCTACCAGAGTGCCGACCGCGCGGGCTTTCAGTCTTCGCATGAACAGTTCTCCTCATTGAATTCTTGAGACTGGCGACTGGCGACTAATTCGGTGCCGCCAAATAGGGGAATGTGCTGGTCACGCCAGGCGAGTCGAAGGCGACATTATCCGTGGTCAGCGCCTCTTTGCCCTGGGCACCCTGCGGGTCGGCTCCGAACGGGTCCCCGAAGACGGCGAGCAGCGCGAGATCCACGACATCGTCCTGCAGCTTGCGGCCGCCCCAGCCATTGGCCAGCGGAGGCAGTCCCACCCAGTTGAGCCACCCGGCAGTTGCCGGATCCTTGTCGGTCTGCACGATCAGCATATCCGGCAGGAGCACGGAGCCGAGGGTGTTGGCGTAATCGGCCGACCGTCCGGCCACGCTCCCCGGGCCAGTGAGGAAGGACAGGATCTCGGCGCCAACCACCGCGGCATCATCCTGGGGTCCAATGGACCCGTGCGTGGGGTGACTCCGCTTGGCCAGGAGCACCTCACTCACCAGCGGGTTCCCCAGGCGCTGGACCTGGTTGTACATCCGGGTCGGCGCCGGCCCGGTGCTGCTGTCGTCGTCGCTGCAACCCCAGGCAGCCAGACTCCCAGCAGCGATGACCGACGCGAGCG
>DASRIN010000030.1:0-3847 GCA_035649975.1 Gemmatimonadales bacterium | reverse complement strand
TCGAGCACCACGAAGAAGGAGTGGTTGCGCTCGCCCTCCTCATAGAGAACCTCACCGGCGCGCACCTGCCGGAGCTTGCCCCTGATCTGGAGTGCCGCGAGATCCTGGTCGCTCAGGATGGGGAAGGCGATATCCCGTTCGCTGGCCATCCGACTATTCCTCTTTCCGCTTGGCCGTGGGCGGCAGCAGCCCGTTGAGCCGCAGATAGTTGGCGAGCTGGCTGTAATGGTCTGCCCAGTCCTGCGCGGTCGCGAACATAACCGCCGCCCTCGACAGTTGTTGCTCTCCGAAGAACGGAAGCTTCTGGTCTAGCTTGGAGTCGTCCACCTTGGCCAAGGCCGACTGGCAGAACCGGAACGACTCCTTGAGCAGGGGCACCAGTTTGGCCTTGGGGGCGTCACCCTTCAGCTCCGGGCTCTTGGGTGCAGGCACCCCCGCGATGTTGGAGCAGAGGTAGTCGTTCCCCGCCGACAGGTGGGCGATCACGTCGCCGAAGCTCATCTGGGCCGGCGTGGGCTTGAAGCCGTACTTGCCGGCCGGCATGTCCTCCGCCGCGGCCACGAGATCCCGCCCGTTACGCTCGGCGAGCGAGCGTAAGGCATCGGAGACCGGTGAGGAGCCACTTTGCGCCAGGGCTGGGGCTGTGAACAAGCAGAGCGCGAGGGGGATGACAGAAAGCGGGAGCTTCATGGGAGCATCCGTGATTGTGGCGTCTTCTGAAGCTAGCCCAGGGGACCGGACGGAGAAAGCAGAAGGGGCGGCCTGTGACCCGGCCCACCGCGGTTTCTGGTTTAAATCCCTACCATTAAATCGTTTACTGAGCTAGACATCGCCCGCACAGCGCCGGGCTCGAGCCAGGAGCCAAGTCCATGCGTCTTAAGCTCCGTTCCCCCCGGGCGGCCTGGGCGATGGCCGCTGTGGTGATGACTCTGGTCGCGGTCCTGTTCTATGCCAATCTCACCGGCAGCGATCAGCCAGTCGAGCACGCCCTACCGCACCGCTACTCCGCCTGCGATCCGCAGTTCCGGAATACCTCGGGCCACTTGCTCGGACCACCGGTGGTGAACGGCAACCGGGTCACCACTCTGCTCAATGGCGACCAGGCCTTTCCCGCCATGCTGGATGCGATTCGCTCGGCCAAACACAGCGTCAACTTCGAGGGCTACATCTTCTGGTCCGGCGCGATCGCCCAGCGCTTCGCCGATGCCTTCTCTGAGCGGGCCCGCGCCGGAGTTCCCACCCATCTGGTGCTGGATTGGCTCGGCTCCAAGAAGATGGACCGCAAACACCTGGAGCAGATGCGCCAGGCCGGGGTCGAGATCGTGAGATATCGGCCCCTGCGCTGGTATTCCCTCGACCGGGTGAACAAACGCACCCACCGGAAGATCCTGGTAGTGGACGGGAAGATCGGGTTTGTGGGTGGGATTGGGATTGCAGACCCCTATTCCGGGCAGGCCCAGGACAAGGACCACTGGAGAGACTCCCAGTTCCGCTTCGAGGGGCCGGTCGTCGCCCAGCTGCAGTCGGACTTCCTCGACAACTGGATCAAGACCGGAGGGATGCTGCTGGATGGACCGGAGTACTTCCCTCGCCTGGACTCGGTCGGTCCCCAAATGGCGCAGGCATTCCACAACTCGCCGGGCGAGGGGATCGAGAGTCTCCGGCTCATATATCTCCTCGCGATCTCCTCCGCTACCGAGAGAATCCTGATCGCGAACCCCTATTTCGTGCCCAATAGTCTGTTGGTGAGGATGTTGGTGGAGGCCCGGCGCCGTGGGGTCGACGTCCAGATCATTGTCCCGGGACCGATTCTCGATGCGCAGGTGGTGCGCCGAGCGTCGCGGGCCAAGTGGGGGCCGTTGCTCGAGGCCGGCGTCAAGATCTACGAGTACCAGCCGACGTTCTATCACGCCAAGCTGATGGTGGTGGACGACTGCTGGGCCTCGGTAGGGTCGACCAACTTCGACAACCGCTCATTCCGGCTGAATGACGAGTCGAACGTCAACGTATTCGATCAGCGGTTCGCCGAAGAGCAGGCTCGGGTCTTTGCCCAGGATCGGGCCCGCTCGAAGCAAGTGACCTTGGAGGAGTGGCGCCGCCGGCCGATCACCGAGAGGTTAGAGGAGCTGGTCGGGAGGATGGTGAGGCATCAGTTGTAACGCGGTAAGGCGGTCGGTCGGTCGGTCGGTCGGTCAAGCGAAGGGAAATACTACTATGCGCAAGAGAACTGTTGCGAGGAACGCGCTCAAGGGTGCCGTTGCGGGAGCAGTGGCCACCTGGGTGCTGGATCGGGTCACGACCTACATGTACGAGCATGAGGGCCGGCCGGAACGGGAGCGGGAAGACCTGGTCCGGGCCGGCCGATCCGCCTATGAGAGTGCCGCCGAACGGGTGGCGCGTCTGTTGGGCCGAGAGCTACGGGAGGAGGAACGCCAGCGGCTGGGAATGGCGATCCACTGGCTCCTGGGCGTCGGGGCTGGAGTGGCTTACGCCGTCTATGGCCGCAACGTCCCGTCGTTCAGGCGGGCCGGCGGCGGAGGGTTCGGCACCGCTTTCTGGGCCGCGGTCGATGAAGGCATGGTCACCTTGCTCGGGCTCACGCCCCCGCCCAAGGAATTCCCCTGGCAGACCCATGCGCGGGGACTCGCCGGTCACCTGGCCTACGGCGTAGCGGCCGAGCAGACGCTTCGGGTACTCGATGCGGTGGCCTGACGCGACGATGTAGCTTCCATTCCTACCCGCGCGGGCCCACATTCTGTCGCTCCCACCAGGCCCGCTCGTGACTGCTGTCAGTCCGGCTCTCGCCGCAGCCCTGCAGGACCGCTACCGCATCGAGCGCGAGCTCGGCAGCGGCGGCATGGCCATCGTGTATCTCGCCGAAGATCTCAAGCACCGCCGTAGAGTCGCCCTGAAGGTTCTGCGCGCGGAGCTTTCGGCCACCATGGGCCCGGAGCGCTTCCTGCGGGAGATCGAGGTGGCGGCCCGGCTGCAGCACCCCCACATACTGCCGCTCCATGACTCGGGCGAGGCACAGGGATTCCTCTACTATGTGATGCCCTTCGTGGAGGGGCACAATCTCCGTCATCGGGTCAGCCACCAGGGCGAGCTGCCCATCAACGAGGCGGTGAAGGTCCTGATCGAGGTCACTGATGCGCTGGCCTATGCCCACTCCCAGGGAGTGGTGCACCGCGACATCAAGCCGGAAAACATCCTGCTCTCCGGTCGCCATGCGCTGGTCACCGACTTCGGCGTCGCCAAGGCGGTGAGCGAGGCCACTGGCCGCCAGGCACTGACTACGGCCGGCGTCGCCCTCGGCACACCGGCTTACATGGCGCCGGAACAGGCCGCCGGCGAGCCTCATATCGATCAGCGGGTGGACATCTACGCCCTCGGTGTGCTGGGCTATGAGTTGGTCTCGGGCCGGCCTCCATTTACCGGGCGCACTTCCCAGGAGGTGCTCGCGGCGCACGTCACCCAGCCGCCGGCTCCGCTCTCTAATCATCGACCAGCCTGCCCCGCCGAGCTCGAAACCGTGATCATGAAGTGCCTGGCCAAACGGCCGTCCGATCGCTGGCAGACCGCCGATGAGCTCCTGACCCAGCTCGAGCCGCTGGCCACCCCCAGCGGCGGCTCCACCCCTACCGCCACCCGCCCGACCAAGACGATAAGTACCAGTCTCGCTGCGTACCGCCGTACTCGCTGGATTGGAGTCGCGGTACTGCTCCTCGCCCTGGCTGGAGTACTGCTGTTCGGGCTCAACCATCGGTCGAATGAGATCCGACTGGGCCGCCGGCTGCAGATCACTCTCGCGTCGGGTCTGGAACTGGATCCCGCGCTCTCACCCGAT
>DASRIN010000029.1:0-5392 GCA_035649975.1 Gemmatimonadales bacterium | reverse complement strand
AACGTGACCGCCCGGCTGGGGTCGGCCTACGTGAAGCGCTATCTGGAGGAGCGGGAGCTCAGCGTCTTGTTCGTCCTCGATGTGAGTGCCTCCGGCCGCTTCGGCACTCGGCTTCGCACCAAGCAGTCGCTCGCAGTCGAGGTCTGCGCCGTGCTTGCCCTGGCCGCGGCGCGCAACAGCGACCGGGTCGGCGCAGTGTGGGTCACTGACCGAGTCGAGCATTTCGTGCCACCTCGGCGGGGCCGGCGCCACGCGCTCCGGGTCATCAACGATCTCCTCGCCTTCGAGCCGGCCGGCAGCTCCACCGACCTCGGCGCCGCGCTCCGTTTCGTGGACTCGATTCTCCGGCGCAGGGCGGTTGTCTTCCTGGTCTCCGACTTCCTCACCAGTGGATATCAAAGTGAGGTCGAGCGCCTCGCCCGGCGGCATGATCTGATCGCGCTCCAGCTCTACGATCCCCGGGAGCGCGAGCTGCCCGACATCGGCCTGGTAACACTGCGGGAGCCAGAGAGCGGACGCTGGCGGCGGGTGGATACCGGGCGAGTCGAAACCCGGGAGCGATTTCGCTCCCGCGCCGCTGAGTTCGACCGCGCGCTCCAGCGGGAGCTGCGCCAGTCAGGGGCCGATCTGGTTCAGCTGGAGACTGGCCAATCCTACGCTGAGCGGCTGCTGGCATTCTTCCGACGGCGGGAAAGGGCCGGGCGGCGGTGAGGCTCAGGATAACGGCTTTTTGCTGGGCGCTGGTGATCCCCGGTTCCACGTCCGCCCAGATCTCCGGCCAGTCCTTTCAGATCACCCCCGAAGTCGACAGGGCGACCGCGGGCGACTCTGTCACCCTCAGCTTCCGGGTGCGGCTGGATGAGCGGGACCTGCTCTTCGACACCATGCCCCAGCCGATCACTGCGCTGCCGCCCGGCGTGCGGGTCCTCTCGGTGGAGAAGCTCACCCGGGCACCGGATCGGATCTTTCATGGCCGGGCCCGGGTGGCGTTCTATCGAACGGGGCGGCGCCCGGTCCCGGTCTTCAGCCTGCCCTTCATGCGTGCGGTCAAGGGACTGCAGCGGGGAACGCTGGTCAGCGACTCAGCCTTCGTGGAGATCGTGTCGCTGGTTCCGGCCGGCAATCCTCCGCTCAAGGACATTCGTGAGATTAGGGTTGCACCGCCTCCGAGTCCCTGGATCCTCCCAGCGGCTGCCGCTGCGATGCTGCTGCTCGTGGTGGGATACGTCCGGCTACGCCGGCGGCGCCACCCGGTCACTCCTCCGGTAAACCCGGTTCCGATGGCGGTGCCGGCTGCACCACCAGGCGCATACGAGACGGCACTCGACCAGCTGCACCTGATCGAGCGGGCTCGATGGCCGGAACACGGCCAGGTGGCCCGGCATTACGAGGCCGTGGTGGATGTGCTGCGGGGCTACCTCGAGCTGGCGGAGGACCTGCCCGCGCGAGAGCGCACCAGCGAGGAACTGGTCTGGGCCCTGCCGCCGCACTTGAGTGACGACCGGCTCCGGGCCGCCTGCGGGGAGCTGCTGCGCCAGGCCGATCTAGTGAAGTTCGCCCAGCGCCGGCCCGATCCGAAAACCGCAGCGAGGTTCCTGGAGCAGGGCCGCCAGCTCCTCCGGCAGTGGCACGAGCGGAGTCTCGACGGAGTGACGGCCGATGCGCTTCGCTGATCCCGTCGTCCTGCTTCTGCTGCTCCTGCCCGCAGGCTATGCGCTGTATCTGTGGCGGAGCCGCCGCCGAATGCCACCAGAACAGCTCGCTCTCCCTGCCTTCCACTTTCTCGAGCAGGAGCCGGCGAGCGGCCGAGCCCGGTGGCAGCCGCTGCTGATTGCTCTCCGGTTGCTGGCGGTGGTGCTGCTGGTGCTCGCCCTGGCACGGCCGCAAACGCCGCGGGAAGTACGCGAGATTCGGCTGCGCTCCCGCAACATCATGCTCGCGCTCGACATCTCTAGCAGCATGAAGGCCGGCGATTTCCAGCCGGGCAACCGGCTCGCCGTGGCCCGCCGGGTGCTTGCCCAGTTCATCCAGCTTCGGCAGGGTGACCTGGTTGGCCTGGTGCTCTTCGCCGGTCGGGCGTTCCTGCAGGCACCGCTCACTCCCGACGTCGCCCTGCTGCAGAAGATTCTCGAAGGAGTGGACATCGGACTGCTCCCCGACGGTACCGCTATCGGCACCGCATTGGCGCTGAGCATGGGCCAGCTCAAGGACCTTCCGGTGAAGGCCAGCACCATTGTGCTCATTACCGATGGCGCCAACAACACGGGCCGGCCGACGCCGCTGGTCGCGGCCGAGGCGGCCCGGTCGCTGGGCATCAGGATCCAGGCGATCGGTCTCAGCACCCTGGATACCAGCAGCGTAGCACTCAACGGCGTGTGGCGGGTTGGGAACACCGCTGCGCGGCTCACCGGTCGCGACGAGGCCGCGCTCCTGCGGATGGCCGAGCGTACCGGCGGCCGCTACTACCGGGCGACGGACGCCGCGGTGCTGGATGGCATTATGAAGCAGATCGATCAGGCCGAACGGGTCGAGGTGCGGGTGGGAGAGATCCGCGATTACCGGGAGCTCTATCCCTATCTGCTGGCGCCCGCGCTGCTGCTCCTTCTATTGGAGCTGGGGCTGGGTCTCACCTGGCTGCGGACGCTGCCATGAGCGGGCTGAGCTTCGGATCGCCGGCCCTGGTCGCCCTGGCTGTCGTGCTCCTGCTGATTGCTTTCTGGATCATTCGCCGGGAGCGGCACGATCGGGAAGCCGCGCTGGCCCGGTTCGGCGAGGAGCCGCTGCTGAAGCGATCATCCGCGCTGCCGTCGCCGCTGACTCGGCAGCTCGGTCTCGGACTCCGAGCTGGAGCGGTGTCGCTCGGCCTGCTCGCTCTGGCTCGGCCTCAGCTGGGGGAGCGGCCCTCTTCGCTGGCCCACACCGGCCGCGATGTTATGGTCCTACTCGATCTCTCCCGTTCGATGACGGCCGGCGACGCCGGGGTTCTCCCGGCACAACCAACCGGCGTCAGCCGGCTCACCATTGCCAAGCGCGCTGTATCCGAGGTGCTCGGCGCCGCGCCGGAAAGCCGGGCCGGGCTCATCGTGTTCGGCGGGAGCGCCTTCCTCCAGCTGCCGCTCACCGGCAATCGGGCCGCGTTTCAGCGCTTCCTCGACGCCGCCACAACCGACGACCTCGGTGATCCAGCCACGGATCTTTCGAGCGCGCTTACAGCCGCGGCCGTCGCCTTCGAGCACGACGGCGAGCGGGGCTACCAGACTGTCCTGCTGGTCTCGGACGGAGAGAGCCATGGCGAGGTCGGACCGGCGCTTATCCGCTTACGTCGAGCCGGCATTCCAGTTCTAGCGGTTGGTGTGGGGTCATTCGACGGTGCACCAATCCCGGCGGACAGCGCCGAGGCTCCGGACCAGTGGCATCGCGATCATATCGGGCGCATCGTGGTCACCCGGCTGGAGGAGGGCGACCTGCGCCGAGCGGCCCGGGAGACCGGCGGAGTCTACGCCCGGTGGACCGCTGATGCCGGACGAACTCTTGGCGGCGGACTGGCGCGGCTGCAGAAGCGAAAACTCTCGTCTACCGAGTCGGCCGAGCGGGCAGATCGGTTCCAGTGGCCGCTCGGTCTCGCTCTCGCCGCGTTGCTGGTGCAACCGATGCTCGGGCCCCCTCGGCGACGGAGACGGAGATGAGGTCGCGCCGATGCCTTGTTGCAGCCGCGCTGTTGCTGCTCACCGGGTGTGGACCCGGAATGAGCGAGCTGCGCCGGGGCGAGCGGCTCTACCAGGCGGGAAGCTACCGTGAGTCGTACGTGGCCTTCCGGCGGGCCCTGTCGGAGAGCGGCGCCCCCGCGGTGCAGTACTCCGTGGGCACCGCCCTGTACCGCCTCCGCCGCTATGAAGACGCGGCCAAGAGCTTCGTGGACGCCAGCAGCGTACCTCGGCTGAAGCAGCCGAGTTATTTCAACCTGGGGAACTCTCTGGTGCGAGCGGCGGAGGAAGCGTCTGAGAAGGATGAGCTGCTGCGCCGGGCCATTGCCGCATACGAGGAAGCACTCCGGCTCGATCCCGCCGACTCGGCGGCCAAGTGGAACCTGGAGATCGCGCTCAGGAGACGGGGTGAGGATCGGGAGTCGGGCGGCTCGCCGGGACGGGGCCGGTCAGGGGACTACGGACGAGGCAACATGAGCTCGCCCGGATACGAGGGAACGCCGGAGGCCGCCGTGGGAGCGATGGCCGGCGGAGGCTACGGTGAGGGGGAGGGTGAATCCGTCCAGGAGCTGAGCCAGGCGGAGGCCCGGGAGCTGGTGGAGGCGGTCCAGCGCGAGCAGCTCAACACCCACGAGGGACGCCGCCAGCTCGCGGGCGAGCAGAGAGAAAACGACTGGTGAGGTCGCGTGCGCGCAGGAAACAGGGCTAGAGAGTCACTGAGACAGCGGTAGCTCGAGCCAGCTCCGATTCGACAACCGGATTGTAAGCGGCTCGCCCGCGTCTGCTATCGTCTCCTCGTTTACGTCGTTGCCGGTTCCATAATTGATCTGTTGGCCCGGACTTCGGAGTACGCTGAGCACCGCGACCAGCCGGCTCCCGGCTCGGCAGAGGTGGCTCGCCAGGCGAATGCTCCTGAGATCCAGGCTCTCGCGGGCGCCAGGTGTGAGCAGACGGCGGCGGGTGAGGTCGGCCACGTAGCTGGCGCGCGACTGATAAGGCGGGAGCTGGAGGTAGGTCCCGTCCGGCCGCAGCTCGAAGATCGAGATTCCGAAGTCAAAGTCGCGCTTGTTGGCCACCAGTTCGAGGTGGCCTCGGAATAGCCCGCTGATCTCGGTGGCGGCCGGCAGCGGATCGCTGACGTATACCAGCGAGTTCAGGGTGTCGATGACGGTATCGGCGATGCCACCGCCCGGTACGAAGCGCGCGCTGTCGGAGCGGTCGGCCAGGTCTACCGTGAGCGCCACCGCAGTGTCACGCGCCGGCGCGGCCAATATCAGACGGTATCCCCCACCCCTCCGCTGGTTGCTCAAATAGAACCGAAGCGTGCCGTTCGCCATCGCCGCGATCGACGGCGCGTGCTTCCATCGGTTGGCGCCCACCACCTGGTAGTTGATCCGGTCGGCCAGCAGCTTCGGTCTGGGGCCGCCCTTCAGGATCCAGTCGAACCACGGATAGCGCAGCTCGGCGGTAATATCGATTCGGGCGACCGGATCGATCTGGTAGCCGTTGAGCACGGTCGCGGTGTCACCCAGCGCGTTCACCACCCCGCGCTGAGCCGGGACGTGTTCGTACGGGCCGATCACCAGGAAATCCCGGGCGCGCGGATTGTAGCGGCAGTGCTGGGTGAGATAGTGGATCGCCGCACCGGGCCCCCCGTAGTAGTAGCCCGCGGTCTGCAGCACGGGGAT
>DASRIN010000028.1:0-3626 GCA_035649975.1 Gemmatimonadales bacterium | reverse complement strand
CCGGACGCGAGCTGATCAAGCAGGGCTTCCGGGAGGATCTGGGCGAGGCCGGACGCCTCGACGCCTACCCGGTGCTGCCTCACTTCCATGAGCGGCGAGTGACACTGGAGGGAACGAAGGAGCGCGGCAGCGCCCAGCCTGGCGTGCCGTCGCTCCCGCATACCGGGTCGCACGCATGAGCACCGATTCTCGGCGGCGACTCGGGGCAGTCACCGCCCTGGTGCTGGGCCTGTTCGTCGGCCTGACGCTTCTGCCCATCCAGGTCACCGGCCCCGTAGGCCGCGCCATCGGTCACGGACTCTGGCAGTTCCTCGGCGCCGGTGCGCTGGGCATACCCCTCCTGGGCGTGGGCCTGGCCCTTGCTGGATTCGACCGGCTGGGCAACCTGGACATGAAGCGGTCGGCGATCCTCATCGTTGGTCTGAGCCTCCTGCTCCCCTACCTCCTCGGCGTGCTGGCTCATGTCGGGCGGGCGGACCTGGATATCGACGTGGGCCAACGTGGGATGGCTGCGCGGCTGGTGGGCGTAGTACCGGGGTTCTTTGCGGAGGCGATATCCAACAAGGTGGGAGTAGCGGGCGCCGTCCTGCTGGGCTTCCTCGCCTTGAGCGCTCTGACACTCGCCACCTTCGCCTGGCATCCACTGGCGAGACTGGAGAGAAGTGGGGCGGGTACCCTTTGGGCGGGTGGAAAACGGGGAAGCGGGCCAGCGAAGCCGCGCCGGACGATTGGAGAGGCCTTCGACAAGCTCCGAGAGGGCAAAGCGGAGCCAGACAAGAAACCGGGGGCGGAGCAGGCCCCGCCCGGTCTGCTGGTCCGGACGTCGTCCGAGAGCCGGGGCCGTAAGGGAAAGAAGAGCAAGCGGGTCCTCGAGGCGCTCATCGGCAAGCCGGAGGTGGAAGATGAGCCGGATCTGCCTCCGATGGATCTGCTGACGGCACCCGCCAATCAGGACATCGATGCGGGCGAGGCCCAACTCGACCAGTTAGGTGAATCGCTGATCGACACCCTGCGCACCTTCAAGGTGGAGGGACGCCCAGGGCACCGGACTACCGGCCCGGTCGTCACCCAGTTCGAGGTGGTGCCCGCGCCGGGTGTGAAGGTGGGACGGATCGGTGCTTTGGCCGATGACCTGGCCATTGCGATGCGAGTGCCTTCGGTCCGGGTGGCGCCGATTCCAGGGAAGGGAGCCGTCGGAGTCGAGATCCCCAATCCGGTGGCGCGCATCGTTACCCTGCGCGAGCTGTTCAATTCGGAGGAGTGGGAGGAACGAAAGGCAGTGCTGCCCATCGCGCTGGGGCACGATCTCGAGGGCAAGCCGGTAATCGCCGATCTCACCAAGATGCCGCATCTCCTCATCGCTGGCGCGACTGGAACTGGAAAGTCGGTGACCATCAACACGATCATTACCAGTCTGATTTACCGGTACACTCACAAGCAGCTGCGTTTTCTGATGATCGATCCGAAGATGGTCGAGCTGTCCATGTACAACGCCCTCCCTCATCTTCGGCACAAAGTGGTCACCAACAACCACGACGCGGCGACGGTGCTGAAGTGGGCGGTGTTCGAGATGCAGCGCCGGTACGAGCTGCTTCAGGCCAATGGGGCCCGCAACATCGCAGACTTCAACCGCAAGGTGGCGGACGGGAAACCGCTGCGACACCCGCCCCAGCCCAAGCCGACCATTACAAGCGTCAGTGCCGAGGCTCCCGATACCCCGCCGGAGCCGCCGGTCGACGAGACCTACCGCGATGGTGTGCTTCCCTTCATCGTGATGATCATCGATGAGCTGGCCGATCTCATGATGACGGTGCAGGGTGAGGTGGAGACGCCGCTCGCGATCCTGGCTCAGAAGGCCCGCGCCATCGGGATCCACCTGATCCTCGCCACCCAGCGGCCGTCGGTGAATGTCATTACCGGCCTTATCAAGGCGAACTTCCCCAGCCGGATCGCATTCCGGGTGGCGTCCAAGGTCGACAGCCGGACGATTCTGGATCAGAACGGGGCAGAGGCGCTGCTGGGGAACGGAGACATGCTGTTTCTCCCCCCGGGAAAGAGTGAACCGATGCGGCTGCAAGGCGCCTACATCGGGACCGACGAGTCGGAGCGGATCATGGAGTGGTACGTGGCCCGGCGCGAGGCTCGGCGCGCCGCGCACGAGGCGGCCGAGGCGCAGGAGGCGGACATTCTTGAGCTGGTCCGGGCGCAGGAAGGGGAGAGCGAGGCTGCCGCGGATCCGGAGAGCGGGGAGCGCGATGCGCTCTTCCGCGAGGCTGCCGAGGCCTGCATCCAGAATCAGGGCGGTTCCACCTCACTGCTCCAACGCCGGTTGCGGATCGGCTATGGCCGGGCCGCCCGGATCATCGATCAGCTCCACTACGCCGGAATTCTGGGTCCGCCGGACGGCAGCAAGCCCCGCGACGTCCTCGTCGGCTTTGATCAGCTGGATGAGTACTGCGGGTAAATGGGTAAGCCGGTAAGCAGATCCGACAGTGTTGGCCTCTATATGGATTGATCCGCATCCCTGGCAGAGACATTCTGCAGTCTGCGCTCGGCTCGTAGTCCATAGTACCCAAGAATCACTCCGAAGCTCACCATCAGGCCTCCCCAAACCGAGTTCAGACGACCGGCAGGGTCGGCCAGGCCTTCGCCGAACATCCCGTATCCCAGCAGCAGCAGTCCAACAGCCACAAAAAGGCCGCTGATCGGGAGCCGCACATCCAGTGGCATCGCTGGTTCCTCCGTAGAGTGGGCTTACCAGAAGATTAGGTTCAGCAGCACAGTGGCACTCAGGACCACGACGGCCAGCACGGCGGGCCGGGCATACCATGAAAGCAACGCGTCGCCACCGCCGGCTCGAGGTGTCAGGGAATAGACCAGTCCTCGCAGCTCCTCAGGGGGACGGGGCCGGGTGACGAGACTCACCAGTACCGTCACCACGGCGCAGGTCGTGAACGCGGTGATGGCAGTCCAGAAGGTCTGGGCCAGCTCGCTGGGATAGGTGTGGAGGAGGCCGAAATATCCGCCCTTCACGCCCGGCACCGCCCCGCGGGGCAACGTCAGTCCGTGGTGCATGGCTGCCGCCAGCGTCCCCGACACCAGCCCCACGAAGGCACCGTGACCTGTACTCCTCCGCCAGAACATCCCCAGTGCAAAGGTGGCGAACAGCGGCGCGTTCACGAAGGCGAAGACCAGCTGAAGCACGTCCATGATGTTGTTGAAGGAGCGCGCCACGTAGGCTGCGGCGATTGACAAGAGCACGCCGCCGACGGTAGCGGCCCGCCCCACCCACAAATAGTGGGCGTCGGACGCCCGGGGCCGGAGATAGCTCTGGTAAATGTCATAGGTCCACACGGTATTGAACGCGGTGACGTTGCCGGCCATCCCGGACATGAACGAGGCCAGGAGAGCCGTGAGACCCAGGCCGAGGAGTCCGTTGGGGAAGTAGTGCAGGAGCATGGACGGTGTGGCCAGGTCGTAATCCAGCACCGGGCGGCCCTGGGCGTCGATGATCGGTTGGAG
Source organism: Gemmatimonadales bacterium (assembly GCA_035649975.1). Classification (GTDB taxonomy): domain Bacteria; phylum Gemmatimonadota; class Gemmatimonadetes; order Gemmatimonadales; family GWC2-71-9; genus CAVVWJ01. The sequence continues at coordinate 104 of DASRIN010000028.1, read as the reverse complement.
CGCCGCGTCCAGTTTCGGTGGAATCAGGGATTCTCCTCCGGCGGCGGTCAGCGCGAAGGCAATCATGCCGGGCAGGATCACGAGGGCGGGAAAGAGCATCTTCG
>DASRIN010000027.1:0-4711 GCA_035649975.1 Gemmatimonadales bacterium | reverse complement strand
CGTCGGAACTGCCGAACAGCGGAAACCACCCCCGCCGGACCAAGTCGATCATCTGCTGGGTCATCGCATCACCCGGACCGTACAACATCCCGAACCGGAGCACTACGCCGGCGCGACCAGCCCTGGCAAAGCGATCGGCATTCCGCTCGGCGGCGAGAGCGCTGCGATTGTAAAGCGCCGGGCGCACCGGTGAGGATTCGTCGACCCAGCGGGCGCCGGCCGCGGCGTAGATCGGCGCGAACGACTCCTGGATCACGAGCTGCACCGAGCTGCCGGCCAGCGCTCCGTTGACCAGGTTGGCTGACACCTGGCGACGGATCCGGGCCATGGTGAGCCAGGACCAAGGCAGGAAGGAGCGCGCGCCGCGGGGCACAGCTGTGGCCAGATTGCAGATCACGTGGTACTCGCTGACCGCGGCGCGAACGCCGTCGGGATCGAACAGGTCGACCTCCACGGCTCGCGCGCCCTGCCGCTCGAGCGATTGACGCTTCTCGGCGGTTCGGCCCGGCGCGGTCACGTCATGCCCGGCCTCGACCAGCAACGGCACAACCCGGCGACCCAGTACACCGGTAGCTCCGGCTACGAATATCCGCATAGGTATGGAGAGTACACCGGTTGCAGGATACCTTGGGGAGACCGGAGGTCTCCTATTATCGCCAGACCATCGCAAGCGACTTCGCTCCCTGCCGATACACTGCCGGAGCGAATTGCCCTCATCGCCCTGCTGGTTCCAGTACTGCTGGTAGTGGGGCTACCTGCGCTCAGCGGCATCAATGGCGGCTCGGCGCCCATCGAGCTCACCGACGGCGCGTTAGCTGCTGCCTTGGTGCTGGAGGTGGTCCTCACCGGCCTCCTGGGCCGATGGCTCTGGCGCAAGGGTTGGCGGCCGCACCGCAGCGCCACTCTGCCTTTCGACCCTGGGGATCTCGTACGGGGCCTGGGATTGTGGGCGGTGGCCATTCTCTCAGTGGCGGTCTGGGCATCCATCTGCCGGGCGCTCCTGCCTGACCTCATCACCATCGCGAAGCAAACCGAGTTCATCGGCTCGCCCCGGCCCTGGATTACGGTGCCATATTCGCTGTTCAACGCGGTTTTTGAGGAGTTGCTGTGGCTGGCGATTGGGATGGCGGCATTGCGGAGACTGGGACTCGCCGCCGCCGGGACGATCAGCGTGGCTTTGAGGGTATTGGCGCATGCGTATCAGGGACCCCTTGCCGTGGTCACTGTCGTTCCGATTGGCATCCTCTTCACCGCCTACTACATCCGCACTCGGCGCCTCTGGCCGGTGGTGGTAGCTCACGCATTTCAGGACATCCTGGCATTGGAAATCCTGCGACAGGTGTCGAATAGCTCGTCTGCTTGACAGCGACAACCTTCGACGGGCTCACCCGGCGTATTCCTCCCTCACCGTGAGTGCGAAAGCCGCCGTGCCCACCAGGCCCATCGCGCTCGCCAGCAGAAACGGCAGCGTGGGGCTCGCCTGCCAGAGCAGTCCACCAACCGTCGCTGCCGGCGCTATAGCCAGACTCCGCACGAGATAGTAGAGACCGACGCCTCGCGCTCTGGCCTCGGGCGAGACCAGATCCACGATCAGCGCCTTGCGAGACGGCTCCCCGATCTCCCTCAGTCCGCCGACCACGAACGCGGCAGCGAGCCCGGCAAAGGAATTTGCCGAGATGACGGCGAGGGGGAACAGCGAGAAGGCGAGAAAGGTGGCGATGACGAACGGCTTGCGGCCCACCCGGTCCGCCAGCCGCGCAACCGGTAGATAGCAGACGATCGAGGTCGTCATCTGCACGGCGATCAACAGTCCGAACTCGGGAGCACTGATACCCACCACGTTGAGGGCGTAGAGCACGAGGAACACGTCCACCATGCCCTCACAGGTCCGAATGAAGATGTCGGAGAGGAGCAGCCGTCTCAGCGGAGGCGGAAAGGTGCGCCACACCCCTCTGAGCCCGGCAACGGAGAGCGTCGGCAGCTCGAGCCGAATTCGGGAGACTAGGGCGAAGGTCAGCAGCGCCAGGAGAATCGAGACCAGAAGGCCGATCCGCACGCCCTTGACGACGCCGGACCTCACGATCAGAAGACCGCCCAGGATCGGTGCGATCGCGATCGGAATGCGGCGGAGGATGGACTGCACCGAGAAGCCCATTGCCCGCCGCTCGCGGGGGAGCGAGTCGCCCACCACCGCGAATAGCGTGGGGCTGGCCATGCTCCGCCAGGCCATCATGAACACCACTCCCAGCAGGACGATCGGCCAGCTGGGCGCCAGGGCCATGATGGCGTAGCCTGACGCGGCAAGACCCACGAAGAGTTGGAGGGCGTGCCTGCGTCCGTGCCGGTCGGCCACCCAGCCGCCGGGATACTGGTAGAGCCCGTCGAGCAGGTCTTCGGTGCTGCCATAGAGCCCTATGGCGACGATGGGAGCGCCGAGCGCCTCCAGATACTTGGGGACGAACTTGCGCCAGAGATGCTCGCCCAGCGCCATGGTGAACATGGCGAAGGCCACGGCCGCGGTGTTGCGGTCGAGCGCGAGATAGCTCGCCACCTTCCTAGCCCGGTCGGGCGCGGCTACACTCCTTGGCTCATGGTCACTCCGCCCGAGAGGGCCGCCCCCAGAGGCAAATACCTGGTGCTGCTGTCACTCACAGCGCTCGGGATAGTCTACGGGGACATCGGGACCAGCCCCCTCTACGCAGTCCGCGAATCGTTTCACCTCGCCCACGGCCTACCCGCCAATCAAGACAACGTCCTGGGGGTGCTGTCTCTCATCTTCTGGTCCCTCGTTCTCGTCATATCGGTAAAGTATCTGGGCTTCATCTTGCGGGCCGACAACCATGGCGAGGGCGGTATTCTGGCTCTCGCAGCCCTCTGTACTCCCATGGGCATTCGGCAGCGGACCAAGCGGTGGGGGCTGGTGATGCTGGGCCTCTTCGGCACGGCGCTGCTCTACGGAGACGGAGCGATCACTCCGGCAATCTCGGTTCTGAGTGCAGTGGAGGGGCTGGAGCTGGCCACGCCGCTGTTCCAGCCCTACATCATACCCATCACCATCGGCATCCTGGTCGGGCTCTTTGTCTATCAGCATCACGGGACCGCTCGGGTGGGCAGGGTTTTTGGTCCGATCACCCTGCTCTGGTTCGTGACCATTGCCGCACTGGGGGCCCGGCAGATACTGGCGGAGCCGCGGGTGCTGGCGGCGGCGAACCCGGCGCATGCCATCGAATTTTTCCTGCAGAACGGCTGGCGGGCCTTCACGGTGCTGGGATCGGTGTTCCTGGTGGTGACCGGCGGGGAGGCACTTTATGCCGACATGGGACACTTCGGCAAGCAGCCGATCCGGCTGGCGTGGTTCGTCCTCGTGCTGCCCGCGCTCCTGCTCAACTACTTCGGCCAGGGGGCCCTCCTGATCCAGGACCCGGCAGCGGTGGAGAACCCATTCTACCGGATGGTACCGGCGTGGGGACTCTTGCCGGTGGTGGTGCTCGCGACGGCGGCCACGGTGATCGCGTCCCAGGCGCTGATCTCGGGCGCGTTTTCCCTGACCATGCAGGCGGTGCAGCTGGGGTATCTCCCCCGAGTGGAAATTGAACATACGTCGGCCAGAGAGTTCGGCCAGATCTATATCCCGGGGGTGAACTGGCTGCTCATGCTGGCGTGCATCGGTCTGGTGATTGGATTCGGCTCCTCCAGCAGGCTCGCAGCGGCCTACGGCATTGCGGTCACCACCACGATGGTCATCACGACGCTGCTCTTCTTCGTCGTGGCAAGGGAGCGGTGGCGCTGGGGTTGGCCCCGGGTGCTGGTGGTAACCGGCTTGTTTCTGGTCATCGACCTTGCCTTCTGGACGGCCAATATCCTGAAGATCCCCCACGGAGGTTGGTTCCCGCTGGTGATTGGCGCGATGATCTTCGGACTCATGGCCACCTGGAAGCGCGGACGCATCATTCTTCAGGATCGGCTGTCAGAAGTCGTGCTTCCGCTGGACCTCTTTCTTCAGGACGTGGTGCGGAACTGCCCTCCGCGGGTGCCGGGAACCGCGGTCTTCATGTACAGCGATCCCAACTCAGTACCCCCGGCTCTGCTGCACAACATGAAGCACAACAAGGTGCTGCACGAGCGGGTGGTGTTTCTCATCGTGGAAACCGAGAACGTCCCCCACATCGAGGCCGAGGAGCAGGCCAGGGCGGAAGATCTGCAAGAAGGATTCTATCGGGTGACGCTCCGCTACGGCTTCATGGAAGAACCCAACGTGCCGCAGGCTCTCTCCCGCCTGCAGCGCTACGGGCTAGAGTTCAAGCACTTGGAGACTACGTATTTCCTCGGGCGAGAGACCCTGATCCCCAGCCCCAAGCCGGGGATGGCACTCTGGCGCGAGCGAATATTTACGGTCATGCATCGCAATGCCCGGCCGGCAACATCCTTCTTCTGCCTGCCACCCAACCGGGTGGTAGAGCTAGGCGCTCAGATCGAGTTGTAGCAAACTTCACCTATGATAGACCGAGAGCGCGTGCCGGGTCCGGAAGGACCGGTTTTGCTCTACGACGGAACCTGTGGCCTCTGCACCCGGCTGGTTCAGTGGGTGCTCCGGACCGACCGGCGGGGCGTGCTGCGGTTTGCGCCTTTAAGCGGAGAGCTCGCAGGGCGAGCCCGGCTTCGGCACCCTGAGCTCGACCAGACTGACTCCGTCGTGTGGCTGGAGCCGGCG
>DASRIN010000026.1:0-2569 GCA_035649975.1 Gemmatimonadales bacterium | reverse complement strand
GGCGGCGGGCTGGTGATCGACGCAAGTATTCGCCGCTCGGTCCGAGATAGCTGTCGGATCAAGCGCCCGGTGTGATTACCGATTGCCCGGCAGAGTAGCCTCTCCACCCGTGCCTATCACCTTGCAACCCCAGTGCGAGCTGAAGCGGCTTACCGTTTGTCTGACAGCGCGTGCTCCCAGGAAGGTCCACTTTGACGAGCCAGCGCCTGCCATCAACCCAGGAGCGAGCCCATGACTGGCGGACCAGATAACATCGGAAGGCAAACCAGCAACTCTCCGGCCCCACTCCCGGCGGGAACACCAGCACCCGACTTCTCCTTGGCCAGCGGTCCCGACACCGAGTTTCGGCTCAGTGGCCTCCGGGGCCATCCCGTGATTCTAGTTTTCTACCCAGCGGACTGGAGCCCAGTCTGCGGTGATGAGCTGGCCCTCTTCAACGAGCTCCTGCCCGAATTTCAGAAGCACGAGGCGGAGTTGGTGGGGATCTCGGTGGACGGGATCTGGTGTCACCGTGCCTACGCCGACGCCCGGCACCTTCGCTTTCCCTTACTGTCCGATTTCGAGCCCAAAGGCGCTGTCTCCCGGACCTACAATGCGTACCGTGCCGGAGACGGCTTTTCGGAGCGCGCGCTCTTCGTTCTCGATCGAGACGGCATCATTCGCTGGAGCTATCTCTCGCCGGTCGACGTCAACCCCGGTGCCGATGGAGTTCTCGCGGCGCTCGAGGCGCTTCCGTCACCGGCCACCCACATCGGAGCACCTGCATGAGCACACATCTCATCCCGCCGCTCGGCGACCGGGACCACGCCCTAGGACCGGCTGATGCCCCTGTGACGCTGGTTGAATACGGCGACTACGAGTGTCCCTACTGCGGCATGGCCCACCCGATCGTCGCCTCGATTCTGCAGCGAATGGGGGATTCGATTCGATTCGCCTTTCGCCACTTTCCCCTCGCTCAACTGCATCCTCATGCCCAGCACGCGGCCGAGATTGCAGAGGCGGCGGGCGCACGCGGAAAGTTCTGGGCCATGCATGACATGCTGTATCAGAACCAGGCCGCGCTGGAGGACGAGGATCTCATCAGTTACGCCGCCCAGTTGGGGATTCATCCCGATTGGGCCGCTCAGGCCCTGGCCACCCACACGTTTGCCGGAAAGGTCCGAGAGGACTTCATGAGCGGCGTGCGGAGCGGCGTAAACGGCACTCCGACGTTCTTCATTAATGGGGTGCGTCACGACGGCCTGTGGGATGAGCCGACGCTGCTGGAAGCCGTGCAGAGCGCAGCGTTGATGGTGGCGAGGAGGTAGGTCGTCGCGACTGACATCATCCGGGCTACAGGGACTTTTCGAAGATGTCGAGTCCGCGCTGGGCGGTTTGGCGGGTAATGGTCAGTGCGGGGAAGAGCATGAGGAGGTCTTCTTCGGCGGAGACGAGCAGGCCGTTTTTGCGGCAGGTATCGCCGACCTCGGAGGCGTAGTCTTCGTCTTCGACTTCGATGCCGATGGCGAAGCCTTTGCCGTGGATGGTGGCTTTGCCTTTGAACCTCATCTGCGAGAGCCGGGTGAGGAAGTACTGGCCGAGTTGGGTGGCGTTTTTGAGAAGCTTATTCCGGTGTCGGGTCAGATACCGGAGGTTGGCCAGCGCAACGGCGACGGCGCGCGGGTGCCAGCCGTAGGTGGAATAGAGGCCGAAGTCTTCCTTGATGGCGTTTGCTATTTTGGACGTGGTGATCACGGCACCCAGGCCGCCGTAGCCTCCGGTGATGGCCTTGGACATGCACAGGACATCGGGCTCGAGATCGAAGTGCTCGCAGGCGAAGAGCTTGCCGGTCCGGCCAAAACCCGTGGCGACTTCGTCGGCGATGAAGAGGGTGCCGTAGCGGGTGCAGAGCTTCCGCACGCCGCGGATGAACTCGTCCTCGGGGACGAGGGCGCCGAGGTTGCAGATGATCGGCTCCATGATGAAGGCGGCAACATCACGCTTCTTCAGCAGCGTCTCGACTTTGCCAAGAGCCTTGTGATCCAACGGCGGCTCAATCCTGTGGCAGTGGGGCAGGAGGTTTTTGAACGTGTCGCGGTTGTGCGATGCGCCGATGCTCAGGGCGGCGATGGAGTTGCCATGGTAGCTGTCCTCCACGGACACGAACGTGCCGCGGCCGGTGTAGGCCATGGCGATTTGGAGCGCGCCGTCGACGGATTCGGTGCCGCCGGTCGTGCGGTAGGAGACTGCGAGCTTACCGGGCGTGATGCGGGCGAGCATTTCGGCGAGCTGGGCCCAGGGGCGGTAGAGGTAGTCGGGATGAACGTAATCGGGGCCATCGAACTTCCGCGCCGCCGCGCGGATCTCGGTGCTCCCCCAGCCCAGGTTGCCGACGCACCAGCCCATCATGAAGTCGATGTATTTGCGGCCGCGGGCGTCGGTGAGATAGCTGTCGGCGGAGTGACCGACGATGACGTCCTCGGGTTCGCCCTGGCGGCCGAAGTACTTCTTGTCCAGTTGACGGAGGTTCACCCAGGACTCCTCTCGCATGCGGGGAGAAGTTTCGCGGAGCGCGGGACGATTATTGCTT
>DASRIN010000025.1:0-2111 GCA_035649975.1 Gemmatimonadales bacterium | reverse complement strand
TCCGGCGCGGATCTGCAGAGCATCAACCCACTCCTCACGGTGCATCCACTGGCCCGGCAGGTGCAGCGCTACGTGCTGCTCACTACGCTGGCCCGGTACGACAGCACCCTGGCGCCCCGGCCGTACCTGGCTCGGCGCTGGGATTGGTCGGAGGACCACCGGCGGCTCACTTTTCATCTCGAGACTGCGGTCCACTGGCATGATGGCCGGCCAACCACCGCGCGCGACGTCGTGTGGACCTTGAACGCCGCCCGGAATCCGGCCACCGGTTATCCCCGGGCCAACGAGGCCGCAGTGTTTCAGAGCATTACCGCCCCGGATGATTCCACTGCCGTGGTGCGGTTCACCAACCCGCAGCCCGGCTTTCCCGACCTGCTGACCGATCTGGCTATCCTCCCGGCTCATCTGCTGGCCAATGTCCCCCTCACCGATTTGCGGCAAGCGGACTGGAACAGAGCGCCCGTCGGCAATGGTCCCTTCCACTTCGCGTCGCACGAGGCCAATCGGCGCTGGGTATTCTCGGCTAACCGTGCCTTCCCAGCAGCGCTGGGTGGGCCTCCGCGGCTGGATCGGTTCATTGTCGTCGTGGTCGACGAGCCCACCACCAAGCTCGCCGCCCTCACCTCTGGAGAGCTCGATTTCGCGGGCATTCAGCCGGCTCATGCCGAGTTTGTGCGTCGCGACCCCAACCTGCGGGTCCTGAGTTATCCGCTGCTGATGACCTATGGCATCGTCTTCAATACCCGCCGCTCTCCCTTCGACCGCTGGGCGGTGCGCCGCAGGCTGAGCGATGCCATCGATCGCGAGGAGCTGGTCCAGGGCTACATCTACGGTTTTGGGACTCCGGCTCTCGGTCCAGTTCCTCCTGCAGCGCCGGAGTACTTGCCCATCGCTCGAGCTTCCCTGAGCGGACCTGGTGTTTCTGTCCAAGGCGTTCCGTTCGAGCTCTTGACCGTCGGCAGTGGCGAGGCCGCCTTGGAGCAGATGGTTCAGGCCCGGCTGCGACAAGCCGGGTTTCGGGTGACCATTCGGCAGCTGGAGCTTTCGGCCTTCCTGGCCCGGGTCTACGGCTCCCGGCACGACTTCGAGGCGGCGGTGCTCGGAATCCCGGGCGATCTCGGTCTCGGTTACCTTGCCCCCCTGGCTGATCTGGCCGGCCTTCGAGCTCCGCGCGATCCCGCGGCGGCCCAGCGGATGTTTGCCGATTCGGTGCCGGTCGCCTTCCTCTATCATGCGCGAGGACTGCAGGGGATGAACCGGCGAGTCCACGGCGTTACCATGGATCTCAGAGGAGAGTTGCCGACGGTGCAGCAGTGGTGGGTCAGTCGTTGAGCGGGGAGACCTACTGCGCTTCGGCACCGGTCCGACTGGATCTGGCCGGCGGATGGACCGACGTACCCCCGTTCTCCGCGAACGAAGGCGGCACCGTGGTCACGGCTGCCATCCGGCTGTTCGCGCGCGCGGAGGTGAAGGTCGGGGGCAGTGGATTCCGTCTCGTCTCCGAGGATCTGCGGGACCGGATGGAAGTCAGCGACTCGGCGGGCCTGGTGCGGGATGGTCGACTCGACCTGCTCAAGGCCGGCCTGCGAATGCTCCCGGTCGGCGCGTGTACCCTGACGACACGTTCCGATGCTCCTCCCGGGTCAGGCCTGGGAAGCTCGGGCGCGCTCGACGTCGCCCTTGTCGCTGCGCTCTCGTCGGCCCGCGGCGAGAGCCGGGATCCGGTTGAGATCGCCGAAACGGCATGCCACCTCGAGGCGGTCGAAGCCGGAATTCCCGGCGGGCGGCAGGACCAGTTCGCCTCGTCCCTGGGCGGGTTTCTGCGGCTCGACTTCCGCGATCCCCAGGTCGAGATCCAGCGAATCAAGCTGGAACCAGAGTTCATGGGTCACCTGGCCCGCCGCATCGTGCTCTGCTACACCAGCGCATCGCGGTTCTCCGGGGCGACCATCGACCGGGTAATGCGAGCGTACGAGAAAGGGGACCGTACTGTCGCTGCCGCTCTGCACGGCTTGCGCGAGGTCGCGGAGGCGATGGCGGACGCGCTGGTCGGCGGGGACATCGGGCAAATCGGCCGGCTGCTGACCGCCAACTGGCAACATCAGCTGGAG
>DASRIN010000024.1:0-2260 GCA_035649975.1 Gemmatimonadales bacterium | reverse complement strand
TTGAGCGACGCCAGGCACGGCACACTGGTGATGGCGTGGGGGACGTTTCGGTGGGCGGTGCCCATCGTGGTGCAATAAGCAATGGAGCGTGTATATGGGGTGCAGGATTCTCTGGATCGGCATGGTCGCGCTCCCGGCATGTACTTCGTCCGGCCCGACCCAACGCGCGTCGCCTCCTTGGAAGGATTCCTCACCCCACGAAGTCCGGTTCGTGTCGGTGGCCCCCGGCGTACGGCTCGAGGTGCTCGACTGGGGCGGCTCGGGGCCGCCGCTCGTCTTCCTGGCCGGTTTGCAGGACGTCGCCCATGGGTTCGATGAGTTCGCCCCGCAGTTCACCGACCATCACCACGTGCTCGCGATTACCCGGCGGGGCTACGGAGCCTCGAGCCAGCCGGACTCGGGGTACGATCTGGCGGGCCGAGTCGCCGATCTGCACGCGGTACTCGATTCGCTGCGGCTGGAACGGGTCGCACTGGCAGGTCATTCGATCGCCGGCGACGAGCTCACCGCGTTCGCTGGCGCCTATCCCGACCGGCTCTCCCGACTGGTGTATCTGGATGCGGCATATGATCACAGCGACCTGCGCCCACTGCTGAGCCAGTACCCGCCTCCACCACCGATGCTGGCGGCGGACTCGGCGTCACCCGGTGCGGTCCAGGCCTATCAGCAGCGGGTGTTCGGCATGCGCATTCCCGAAGCTCAGCTGCGCGCGATCGGCCGCTATGACAGCCACGGCCGCCTGGTAGCCAATGTGACGTCCGCCGCCATCGACTCCCTCATTCTCATCGGCTGCGGACATCCGGACTACTCGGCGGTGCATGCTCCGGCGCTGGTGATCTATGCAATGGTCGACTCCGCACCGGACATGTTTCCGTCGTGGTCTACGCTGGGCGCAGGTGATCGCGCTGCCGCCCGCCGGTTCACCGACGTATTCCAGAGTTGGGCGACCACGGAGCGGGCCCGGGTCCGGCGGGAGCTGCGCGAGGCCCAGATACTGGAGCTGCACGGCGCCAATCATTACGTGTTCGACTCTCATCGGGTCGAGGTGACCGGGGCTATGCGCTCCTTCCTGACAGAGTGACGAGCGACCCTCCGGTGCTGATCGTCGGGGCCGGGCCCACCGGCCTGGTACTCGCACTCTGGCTGACCTGCCTCGGGGTCCGGGTGCGGATCATCGACCAGACCGCCGAGCCGGGGACCACTTCCCGCGCACTGGCGGTGCAGGCGCGCACCCTGGAGCTCTATCGCCAGGTAGACCTGGCCGATGCGGTGGTCGATGCCGGCGTCAAGGTGGGAGCAGTCAACCTCTGGGCTCGGGGCAGCAAGGCCGCGCACGTCTCCCTCGAACGCATGGGAGAGGGGCTGAGTCCCTTTCCCTATGCGCTGACCTGTCCCCAGGACGTCCACGAGCGCCTGCTGATTCAGCGGCTGGAGACACTCGGCGTCAGCGTGGAACGGCGTACCGCGCTGGTCCGATTCGAGCAGCACGCCGCTGGCGTACGGGCGGTACTCCAGCGGCCCGACGGCTCGGAAGAGATCGGTGAGGCGAGCTATCTCGCCGGCTGCGACGGCGCGCGCTCGACCGTTCGGGAGATGCTGGGCACCGGCTTCCCCGGCGGAACCTACTCCGGGGTGTTCTACGTCGCCGACGTGAACGCCAGCGGGCCTGCGGTTGACGGCGACATCCATGTGGACCTGGAAGACGCCGATTTCCTGGCCCTGTTTCCGCTCAAACACGGGGGCGGTCTGCGTCTCATCGGCCCCGCCAGCTGGGAGCCGCAGGAGCACGGGGAGCCGACCGCCGACGAAGTAGTCCAGCGGGCCACCCGAAACCTGAAGCTCACGGTCACCGGGGTGAACTGGTTCTCCACCTATCGGGTGCATCACCGCGTGGCGACCAGGTTCCGCGAGGGACGGGTGTTCCTGCTGGGCGACGCGGCGCACGTGCACAGTCCGGTCGGGGGCCAGGGGATGAACACCGGCATCGGCGACGCGGTGAACCTGGCCTGGAAGCTGGCCGCTGTGCTGAAGGGAGAGGCCGGCGAGAGCCTGCTCGCGACCTACGAGCCGGAGCGGATCGGCTTCGCCCGCCGGCTGGTGGCCACCACCGATCGCGCATTCACCGTCGTGATCAAGCAGGGTCCGGTCGCCCGGTGGGTGCGCACCAGGCTGGTTCCCCTGGTGGCGGCGCCGCTGTCGCGCCTGGCTTCGGTGCGCCGGCTCATGTTCCGCACCGTCTCGCAGATCGGGGTCAATTATC
>DASRIN010000023.1:0-2550 GCA_035649975.1 Gemmatimonadales bacterium | reverse complement strand
ACTCGAGGTCCTTCGCGGGCTCGCGGCCCAAGCGGTACCGGCGCCGGTTACCATCGGCTTCACTCCGGTCTTGGCCAATCAGCTCATCAACCCCGCCTTCGCCGCGGAGATGGAGGCGTTCTTTTCGCAGCGGATCACTGCCTGTCGCGAGGCGCCTGCATCACTGGAGAAGACCGGTGATACGCACCTCTTGCCCCTGGTGGATTACTGGCGCGAGCGGCTGACCCGCTTGCAGGGACTTTTCAACGGGATCGGCCACGATCTAGTGGGGGCGTTCCGGGCGCTGGAATCGGAGGGGCGGCTCGAGATCATCGGCTCGGCCGCCACCCATGGCTACCTCCCGCTGTTAGCCAGAGACGAGAGCATCCGCCTACAGCTCGCAGTTGGAGTCTCCGAGCACCGGCGCATCTTCGGGCGTTCGCCCGCCGGGTGCTGGCTGCCCGAGTGCGCCTACCGTCCTCGGGGGCCCTGGGAGCCGTGGCCCACCGCGCCGCGCACCGGCATGCGACGAGGGATCGAGGAACATCTGGCCGACGCCGGTTTCCAGTTCTTCTTCGTCGACGCCCATCTGGCAGCCGCCGGCAAGCCGCTGGGTCTCTCGGGCGATCCGGCGGGCGACCCGATCGTGCATGCGCCCGCTGCCCGGGTCATTCCCAGTGAGCCGCACCGCTCGCCCTACCGCGCCTATCGAGTGGCACGGAGTCCGGTTGCAGCGTATGTGCGCGATCCTCGCGCGTCGATGCAGGTCTGGAGTCGCTTCGAGGGGTATCCGGGGGACGAGTCCTATCTCGAGTTCCACAAGATCCGCTGGCCCGGTGGACTCAAGTTCTGGCGGGTGAGTGGGCCCAGCGTGGACCTGGGGGATAAGCAGCCGTACCGCCCCGAAGTCGCCGGCGAGCGCGCCCGAGGTCACGCCGAACATTTCGCTCACCTGCTGGCCCGTATCGGAGCGGGACCAGCCCAGAGCCGGGAGGGGGTCATCGTCGCGCCCTTCGACACCGAGCTCTTCGGCCACTGGTGGTTCGAGGGACCCGATTTCCTGCGCAACACCTACGAGGCTCTGGTCCGCCAGAAAGATTCCGTCCATCCGGTCACGGGATCGCAGCATCTCCGGGCACATCCTCCCCGGGCCGGCATCCGGCTGCCGTGGGGCTCGTGGGGTGCCAACGGTGACAGCAGCATGTGGCTCAGCGAGCTCACCGCCTGGACCTGGGAGCGGCTGTGGCCGCTGGAGCAGGCGTTCTGGGACGCCGCCCCTGACGCCATCGCATCACCTGCAGCCCGGCCAGTGCTGGCGCAGGCAGCCCGGGAGCTGCTACTGGCCCAATCGTCGGACTGGCAATTCATCATCTCGACCGGCGCTGCTGCCGACTACGCGGAGCGCCGGTTTCAGGAACACTGTGCTGACGCCGAAGGCCTCATCGCCGCACTCCGGGCCGGGAGTGACACGGAGCTCGAGGCTGGCCAGCGCCGGGCCGAGGAACTGGAGCGCCGCGATCAGGTCTTCCCTAACATCATGCCCGCTATTGCTGCTGCCCTCGGTGGCTCGCGCTCACTCGTGGTAGGGTAGCCCGTGGCCCCCGTCCGGTTCGTGTTTGGCCTGCACCTTCACCAACCGGTCGGCAACTTCGACCACGTGTTCGAGCAGCACGTCCAGGACGTCTATCGTCCCATTCTTGAGCATCTGTCCAGCCGGGGTTTCCTCCCGGTGGTGCTGCATCTCTCGGGGCCGCTGTTGGAGTGGCTCGAGCAGCACGACCCCCGATATCTCGACCAGCTCGGCCGTCTAGTGAGCGATGGAAAGATCGAGCTGCTCCTGGCGGGCTTTTACGAGCCGGTGCTGGCCTCCCTGCCGCGGGCGGATCGGGTCGAGCAGATCCAGTGGATGCATGAGGCGATCCGGGCGCGCTTTGGAGTGGGCGCACGGGGGCTCTGGCTCACCGAACGGGTCTGGGAGCCGGAGCTGGCCGCCGACCTCGCCTCAGCGGGCGTGCGATACGCGCTGGTAGATGACCGGCATTTCCTGGTCTGTGGCTTTGCCAGCGACCAGCTGCACGCTCCGTATTGGACCGAAAGCGACGGCAAGCGGGTCGCGCTGTTCCCCATCGACGAGCGCCTGCGCTACCTGATCCCGTTTCGCCCGCCGGAGGAAACCGCGGCGTACCTGCGCGAACTTCGTGGCGCGGGCCATCGACTGGCCGTGCTGGCGGATGATGGGGAGAAGTTCGGTGGCTGGCCCGGTACCAAGGAATGGGTATACGAGCGGGGATGGCTGAACCAGTTCGTCGAGACAATCACCGGTCTGATCAAGCAGGGAGAAGTCCAGCTAAGCACCCTCGGTGAGGCGCTCGACCAGGTGCCGAGCGGTGGTATCGCGTATCTGCCGACAGCATCATACCGGGAAATGGAGGGCTGGTCGCTGCCGCCCGACGCGGCTCTCCGTCTGATCCGGCTGGAGCGGGACCTGGGCGAGAAGCGGGTGCACAGCCCGGATGGCGCCCTCATCCGCGGCTCCCACTGGCGCAATTTCCTGGTCAAGTACTCCGAGTC
>DASRIN010000022.1:0-4646 GCA_035649975.1 Gemmatimonadales bacterium | reverse complement strand
GCCGGAGCGCTGACCGCATCGGTTTGGTGGCGTTTGCCGGGGAGGCGCTTACTCAAGTGCCGGTGACGCTCGATTATCCGGTGATCGAGCAGGCGGTGATGGACCTCAAGATCGGGAGCCTGGAGGACGGCACCGCCATCGGAAGCGGGCTTGCGACCGCCGTCAACAGACTCCGGCGCGCGCCCGACAAATCCAAGGTGATCCTGCTGCTCACCGACGGAGAGAATAACAAGGGGTTGATCGACCCCCGGACCGCCGCGGCTACCGCTGCCGCCTACAACATCAAGGTCTACACCATCGGAGTCGGGACCATCGGAGAGGCTCCGATCCCGACCGGCCGGGGCCTGGGCGGCTTTCGTTATGAGCTGCTGCCGGTTCGGATCGACGAGCCGCTGCTTCAGGAGATTGCCCACAAGACCGGGGGCCGCTACTTCCGAGCCAAGGACAGTGAAGCGTTAAGCCGGATCTTCCGGCAAATCGATGCCCTGGAGAAGACACCGATCCAGGTGACTCGCTACACCCGGTACGATGAAGCGACTCGTCCGCTGATCCTGCTTGCCGTCGCGGCTCTGGGTCTCGAGTTGTTGCTGGGCAGCACTCTGGTGGTCCGAGTGCCATGAGCTTCGACGCACCATTGATTCTGTTTCTCTCGCCCATCATCGGCCTGGCGTTTGGCTTTGGGGCATGGCTCGCCCGCCGGCAACGGATCCGAATGGCTCGGCGGTGGTCCAGCTCCCTGGGCCGTCTGGCTCGGAGCCGGGGTGGCTGGGCTCCGCCGGTACTCGGTATTGCGGCACTGCTCACCGCACTCGCCCTGGCGGGCCCAAGAGCGGGTCGGACCGAGGTCAAGACCCAGACTCGGGCGCTAAGCCTGGTCTTTGCCGTGGACATCAGCCGCTCCATGCTAGCGGAGGATGTCGCTCCCAACCGCCTGCAGCGGACGGCCCGCGAGGCGCGCAGGCTGATTCAGGACCTGGAAGGCGACCGCCTCGGCTTGATCGCATTTGCCGGCCGGAGCTACATCCTTGCACCACTGACGGTGGATGGTGGAGCGGTGCGGATGTACCTGGACGCGATCGATCCCGACCTCGCCAGCGAGGGCGGAACCAGTCTGAGCTCGGTGTTGTCCCAGGGAGCCGAGCTGTTGAGCGCCGCAACGGATGCTGCCGATCGGGTGCTGGTTCTCTTCACCGATGGCGAAGCCCACGATACCCTGCCAGAGGTCGTAGCCCAGGCTGAAGCCCTGAGGGATGCCGGTATCCGCTTGGTGGTGGTGGCAGAGGGCCGGGCAGTTCCGACCCGGATTCCCATTCGAGATTCCGCCGGCACGCTCAAGGAGTACAAGCAGGACGAGGATGGAAACGTGGTACGAACCCAGCGGCGCGACGACGTGTTACAGGCAGTGGTCGACGCGGCCGAGGGAACGCTGGTGCCCAGCGAGCTTCCCGACCAGGCTGGAGCTGTCCGCGATCTGGTGGCGGCAATGAAGCGCAGCCCCACGGCCGAAACCCGGACCGCGGATCTGGTGCCTCTAGCCTGGATTCCGGTGCTCGGAGCGGTTCTGCTCCTTGGGGGTTACACCCTCGCTCGTCCCGGTCCAGCTCTGGTGGGTCTCGCCGGACTGCTACTGGCCCAGCCTGCGGTGGCCCAGCGCCCTACATCGGGTGAGCGGGCCATGGAGGCTGGAGATCCGGCTGGTGCAGCCGCGGAGTTCCTGAAGGAGGCGCAGACGGCCGGTGCTCGCGATACCGCCTTCTACAACGCCGGGACTGCCGCGCTCGAGGCTGGCCGCTACGACGTGGCGCGAGGCGCGCTGGAGCAAGCGGCCAAGTCGCTCGATCCCGACCTTAGATACCGGGCTCTGTACAATCTCGGCCTGGTGGACTTGCTCGCGGCCGAAGCCGACAGCACGAAGCAGCAGGAGCTGCTAAACGAGGCCGCAGACCGGCTCCGGGAGGCACTTCGGTTGCAACCGTCCTCCGCTCGGGCCAAGTGGAACCTCGAGCTGGCGCTGCGACGGCAGCCACCACCGCCCCCGAACAGCGGGGGTGGCGGCGGCGGAGGCGGCGGAACTCCTCCGGCGGGCGGTGCCAGTCCTCCGCCACCACCGTCGTCCCCTCAGGAGCAGCCGAGCCAGGGCCTGAGTCAGAGTCAGGCGGAGCAGATCCTTAACTCCATGGAGCGGAGGGAGCGGGAGACCCGAGAGGAGCAGCAGCGCCGTCTGCGCGGCAACTCGGCTGGAGGGGTAAAGGATTGGTAGTAGCACTTCTTCTGCTGACCCTGCAGCAGGGAGGCCCTGAGCTACGGGCATCGGTCGATCAGGACCGGGTGCCTGTTGGCGAGGAGGTGCTCTACACCGTCCAGGCAGTCAGCCGCTCCTCCGATCCGATGGACCTCTCGGTGGCGCCGCTCAACGGATTCGAGATCGTCTCTCGCAGCGAGCGAACCGAGGTCGCCTTTTCGGGTGGACCAACCCGCACTACAGTGCTCGAAATTCGGCTGCGAGCCCTACGGCCCGGCCGCTGGCAGATCGGTCCGGCGCGTGCGGTGCAGGGCCGTTTGGTGGGCGAAGCTGCGGCCGTCATCGTGGATGTCGAACCCGGCGCGACGGCAGTGGCCGGTCCGGCTATGAATCCACGGCTGCGGGCGCTGCTCGACCGCGCGCCACCTCCGCCCCGGGGTAAAGCCGCGGTTGCGCTGGTGGTCTCCGCCGAGACGGTGAGCGTCGGTGAGCAGGTCGACGTAGTCACCGCGGCATGGTTCCCCCGCGATTTGCGAGTGCAGTTGCGCCGACCTCCGACACTGCAACCACCGGTGATCAACGGGGTCTGGAGCTACCCTCAGTCCGCGCCGGGGGGGATCGCGGCCACCCGGAACATCGGGGGGAGCGCGTACGATCTCTTTGTTGCTCATCAGGTCGTGTTCCCACTGGTGCCGGGAACCATCCCGGTCCCCAGCGCCATGCTGAAGTACAGTACCCCTCTCGCGCTCCAGTTCTTCAGTCAGGAGGAGCGCTTTGCGCTTTCCAGTCGGCCTGAAACCCTAGCAGTAAGAGCTCTCCCTCCAGGAGGACGGCCCGCGGGCTTCAACGGGGCGGTCGGTTCGAATCTCAAGCTCGAGCGCCAAGTAACGCCGCAGACCGCGCACGCGGGTGAAGGTGTCGCCGTGGAGCTGGCCTTGACCGGCGAAGGCAACACAGCTCTCTGGCCTCCCCCGGAGATCAAGTGGCCGCGGGATGTACGCGCGTATGTGGATCGGGTGGAAGAGCAGGTGAACACCGCCGATGGACGGGTGGGTGGCATCAAGACCTTCCGCTATCTGGTGGTTCCCGACTCTGCAGGTCCCCTCACCCTTCCGGCTGTGAGCTACGGATACTATGACCTGGCTGCTCGGGCCTATCGGGTTGTAGGAGTGCCCCTGGCATCGCTTCCGGTGAGCGTGGAGGAACCGAACGCCTCCGTGGCGCTGCCGCCAGCGCTACTGCCGGCCGGCTCTCCTCCACTGTCCTGGCGGGTCGCCCAGTCGATCCCCCAGTGGCTGTGGATCGCCTTCTTCCTCGCTCCTCCACTCCTGATCATGTCCCGTGGATGGCGTCGGGTGCGCCGACCAAAGCGGGTCGCGATTCCAGTGACCGGTCTGCGCTCAGCCGAGGAGAAGCTGGATGCGGTGGTGCGCGGACTGGTGCCTGACCCGGATCAGCGCTCCCGCACCGGGATTGCGGCCGCGGTCCGGGCTTCGGGAGTCGACCTGCAAACGGCAACTCGGATCGCCGCGGTTCGCGAGCGGCTCATGGCCCGGCGCTACGGTCCCTCGACCCCGACTGCCGAAGATCACGCGCTCATTGCCGAAGTCGAGGAGCTGGTGCATCGCCTGGGCGGCTCCCTTCGCGGCTGGCGAAGTCGGACTGTGCCCTTGCTGCTTGCGCTCTGCGCTTCGAGCGGCGGGCTGTCGGCGCAGGCGCCTGCGCCCGAGGGTCTCTATGAGTCGGGTGCACTGCGGGCTGCGGCAGAGGGGTTCAGCCGCCGCGCGGAGCTGGAGCCGGCGGTAGCCGCTCACTGGTACAATCTGGGCGCCGCCTATTACCGTCTCGGGGCCAAAGGCCGCGCCACCGCTGCCTGGGTGCGAGCCCGGCGGCTGGACCCACGGGAAAGCACCATCCTTCGAGCACTTCGGCTCACGCCTTCGCCGGATGCTGCATCCGCACGGCTGGTCTGGTCCGCTCCGGTCACCCCCGATGAGCTGCTGCTGGCGGGTGCAGTAGCGTGGCTGGCAGGTTGGATCGGCTGGGGGATGCGCCCGAGGTACCGGGACCGGTGGACCATGCTTTTGGTATTCGCGGGGCTCTCGACCCTCGGAAGCGTGGCCCTCCGGGCGTGGTATACGCGACCGACCGCAGTCGTGCTGGACCAGACGACGTTGCGGCTCTCGCCCCATGGGCACGCGCAGGCCATCGGTCCGCTGGAGGCCGGCGGTGCGGTGCAGTTGCTCCGCCGGGGTCGGGGTTGGGCTCTGGTACGCGCAGGTGCCGTGGAGGGGTGGGTGTCGACCGACGCCATCGCTGCCATCAGCGGGTAGATTTGGGCGATGCCGCGTTGCATTGCAATTCTTCCCGATGCCGTCGCCGACCAGATCGCTGCGGGCGAAGT
>DASRIN010000021.1:0-4360 GCA_035649975.1 Gemmatimonadales bacterium | reverse complement strand
GGAGTGTTGTAGAGCGAGTTCTCGGCGGCATGAGTGCGGTATTGCAGCATGGTGGGCAGGTTCTTGGCTCCGGCCTCGATCAGGTCGTCGCGAATGATCACCAGCACCACCCCGGACGGACCGAGGTTCTTCTGCGCGCCGGCGTAGATCAGCCCGTATTTCCGGATGTCGATAGGCCGGCTGTACATGTCGCTGGACGTGTCGGCGATGAGGGGAGCGCCGCCGGGAACCGGCGGCTCCGTCTTCCACTGGGTGCCGAAGATGGTGTTATTGGTCGTGATGTGGACGTAGACCGGACTGGGGGAGTACCGGATCTCGCTCGGCTGGGGGATGCGGTCGAAGTTGGTGCTCTCACTGGAGACCGCGATGTGCACCTTGCCGATGGGCTTGGCTTCCTTGACCGCCTTCTGGGACCATACGCCGGTGACCAGGTAATCAGCAGTGCGGTCGGGGCCGAGCAGATTCATCGGCACCATGGCAAACTGAAGTGACGCGCCGCCCTGCAGATAGAGAACCCGGTAGTTATCTGGAATGTCGGCCAGGCTGCGACAGGACTCCTCGGCCTCGGCGATGATCCGGTCGAAGACCTTGCCCCGGTGGCTGTGCTCCATGATGCCGATACCGCTTCCGGCGACATTCCAGATGGCCTCCTGAGCCTTGCGGAGTACGGCCTCGGGAAGGGCGGCGGGTCCGGCACTGAAGTTGAAGATGCGGTCAGTAGTCATAGTCGAGTCGGGGTCAGGGCTGCTTGCCGTTGATGGCGCTCAGTTCCGCGCTGATGATGTCCGGATTGCCATCGCGGATCCGAGCCAGGGCGCCGGCCTCCGGTTGTCCATCGAGGTGGATCCGCGCCAGGGTGGCCTGGGCGCCGTGATAGATGATGTTCTCGACCTCTTCCACGTTGATGGACGCTCCGGCGAGCACCCCAAACACGTGGGCCAGCACTCCCGGACGATTCCGATGTCGGATAGTGAGGACGTGGGTGGCGGAGGATCGGGCCAGCCGGTTTACCACGTTGGGAACCTCGCCGGTGGCCCGGAATGACTGAACGATGCGGATCACTTCATGAGCAATGGCAACCTGGGCCTGGTCTGTCGAGGCGCCCACGTGATGAGTGCCGTAAACTCCGGGGGTCTGGGCGACCGCTGAGGAGAATTCCCCCTTGCTCGCCGCGGGCTCGTGCTGAAATACGTCCAGGCCGGCCCGAATGCCCCGCTCGCGGATAGCCTGTACCAGGGCGGCTTCATCCACCACCGATCCGCGCGAGGTATTGATGAGATACGCGCCGGACTTCATGGCTGCCAGGAACTCCGCGTTCACCAGATGCTTCGTTTCCGCTGTAGCGGCCACATTGATAGTGATCACATCGGCGTGGCGGGCGACGTCGAGCGGGGTTTGGGCATAGACCAGATCCAGGCGGTCGGCATCGTCGTGGGTGAGATTGCGGGACCAGGCCACGACCCGCATGCCGAAGGCCCGGGCGCGGCGGGCGACTTCCCGCCCGATCTGCCCCAGTCCCACGATTCCCATCGTCCGGCCATGGAGGCCACGAGCCTTGGAGTACTCCGCCTTGTTCCACTTGCCCTGACGCAGATCCGCTACCTGGTCCGGAATTCGTCGGTCGCAGCTGAGGAGGAGGCCCATGACCAGCTCGGCCACCGCGATGGAGTTTTTCCCCGGGCAGTTGGAGACGAAAACGCCGAGGTCGGACGCGGCCTTGACGTCGATAGTGTCGATCCCCGCTCCGGCTCGAATCACCAGGGTCAAGGCGGTGCCGGCGCGAAGGGCATCGGCGCTCACCTTCTTGCTGCGGACGATGAGGATGTTGGGGTCTACCGTGCGGATCAAATCCGGCAGGCCCTCGGCTTTCACCTCGGGCTCCGAGATCACCGTGCAGCCCAACTCCTTGAGCCCGTCGATCCCGACCTTCTCGAACTTGTCGGCTATTAGGACCTTCATTCCAGCTCCGTAAGGCGTTATTCGCGAAGTCTAGGGTCTAGAGTCTAGAGTCGAGGCCATTGAGGTTCCAGTCCCTCGACCTTCTCAATCCAACTCATGCACAAACAACCCACTCCGAAGCTTGGGCTCGAACCAGGTGCTCTTGGGGGGCATGACGGCTCCCGCATCGGAGACAGCCATGAGCTGTTCCATCGTAGTGGGAAACAAGCTGAATGCGATGGCCATCTCACCCGAATCCACCCGGCGCTCCAGCTCCCCAGTGCCGCGGATACCGCCGACAAAATCGATTCGCTGGTCAGTCCGGGGATCGCCGATGCCCAGCACCGGGCCCAGGACCCGGTCCTGCAGCAGCGAGACATCGAGCGATCCGATGGGATCCCGGTGGTCGATGGACTTGCTCTCCAGATCGAGCCGGTACCACCGCCCCCCGAGGTAAATCCCGAAGCTCCTCGCCTGGCCTGGGGTGGGATCGTTGGTGGGAGTCAGCCGGCCAATTCGCCCCAGCTCCTCGAGCACCCGATCCGGGGTCTTTCCGGCCAGGTCTCGGACAACCCGGTTATACGGCATGATGGTCAGCTGATCCGCGGGGAACAAAACCGCAAGGAACCAGTTGTACTCCTCGTTGCCTCGATGCCGAGCATTGCCGGCCCGGCGCTCCTTCCCTGCCCGCCACGCACTAGCCGAGCGGTGATGGCCATCGGCCACGTACGCGTGGGGGACCGATCGAAACTGCTCCACAATTCTGCCGCCATCGGCGACTCGCCAGACCGTATGCCGGACCCCATCGGCACTGGTAAAGTCGTAGAGTGGCTTCGAACTCAGCAGCCACTCTATAGCCGAGGCGATCTCCTTTTGTGGCCGATAGGCCAGGAAGACAGGCTCGGCGTGGGCGTTGAGGGTGAGCACGTGGCGGGTGCGGTCGTCTTCCTTATCGGGCCGGGTCTTCTCGTGCTTGCGGATGACATCGGTCTCGTAGTCGTCGACGTGCACGCAGCCGACGATACCGGTCTGGATGCGCCCGTCCATGACCTGGCGGTACAGGTACAGACTGGGCTCCGGATCCCGGATCAGCACTTCTTCAGCGATCAACCGATCCAGCGCGCTCCGAGCCTGGCTGTAGATCCGGGGATCATGGGGATCAGTTCCTTCCGGCAGGTCGATGTCGGAGCGGCCGACGTGGAGGAAACTGTGAGGATTTCCCTGAGCCAGCTCGGCGGCCTCGCGCCGGTCCACCACGTCGTAGGGAACGGAAGCAACCCGAGACGCGAGCTCGGGAACCGGCCGCAAAGCACGGAAAGGCTGTAGTCGCACGACAATTTCAGAGTAAGAGAGGTTATCCACCCGGCGCCAGCAGCCGCTCGCACCGGCCGAGCAGGCCGTCTACTGCCAGGGCCAGCAATGCCGCCGGCAACGCCCCGGAAAGAATCATCCGGTTGTCCGACAGCGCCAGCCCCGAGGCAATGAGGTCCCCCAGCCCGCCCGCACCGATGAAGGCCGCCAGCGTGGCGGTGCCCACATTGATGACGGCCGCGGTCCGAATTCCGGCCATGATGACCGGTGCGGCCAGAGGCAGGCGGACATAGCGGAGGATCTGTCGCGGAGTCATTCCCAAGGCCCAGGCGGCCCCCACCGCCTCAGGCGCGGCGTCGCGCACCCCGGTGTACGTGTTCCGGAGAATTGGATATAGGGAGTAGAGGAACAGGGCAACGAGGGCCGGTATCACACCGATGCCGAGCAGCGGAATCATGAATGCGAGCAGGGCGATGCTGGGTAATGTCTGGAGCAGGCCGACTCCCCGAATGATCGGCTCGGCGGAGGCCCGCCCCCGCTCCAGCGCGAGACCGAGTGGCAGGGCGACGACGATAGCCCCGACCAGTGATACGACGACCAGCAGCAGATGGCGGAGGGTCATCCGGGCAATTCCCTCCCGCTCATCCCAGAGATACCCCAGTAACCCCGATGTCGCTCGCTGGGCGTCACGCTCCCGGGTAGTTGGGCCGGTGAGACCCAGGCTCAGCAGCGCAGCCGCCGCCACCCGGGCCACCGGGACGCCGTCGACCTCGATTCGACGGTTGTATTGACGCATGCTCTGCTCGGTCAGCAGTCCGCTCAACTCGGTCAGCGCCGCCACGCCGCCCGGGACGTCGCGTACAAAAGCAGCGCTGACCAGTGCCGCTGCCTCGTAGGGAGGAAAGAAGCGCCGGTCGTCTTCCAGCACCACCAGGTCGTAGCGGGCGATGAACCCATCGGTGGAGTAGCCGTCGATCACATCCACCTCGCCGGCCGCGAGCGCCTGGTATTTCACGGCCGGAAGCAGAGCACGCACCTCGCGAAACCGGATTCGATACGCCTTGGCAATACCGGGAAGACCATCGGGCCGTCCGATGAAGTCAGGGGTCAG
>DASRIN010000020.1:0-2036 GCA_035649975.1 Gemmatimonadales bacterium | reverse complement strand
CTGGAAAAGGCCGGCCGCAACCGCCACCCCGTAGCACCATCCTTACCTATGACCAATTCGCTTTCGATGCTGCTGCTTGCCCTCATTGCCGGCCTGGCGGGCCAGGCCGCTGGCCAGGCCCCTCAAGCCAGTAGCCCCGTTGCGGGCGACAGCTCACCGTTTCGCCGACTGGAGCTGCCGGCTGCCAACTCCATCCGCACCGGCTCGGGCGCGCCAGGTCCCGACTACTGGCAGCAGAAGGTCGACTACGTCATACGCGCTTCGCTCGACACCGTGGCCCAGAAAGTGACCGGGGACGAGCGGATTACCTACACCAACCACTCGCCCGACACGCTGCGCTATCTCTGGCTGCAGCTGGATCAAAACTTGTTCAATAGCAAGAGCCGGGGCTCGCGGCTATTTGCCCAGAACTCGCGATTCGGCACCCGCGGGGCCGAGGGCGGGGTAACACTCACCAGAGTAACGGCTCCCGAGGCAGCGGCTCGAAGTGGAGCGGCTACGACGCAATCGGTCCGGCTGAGGTACCTGGTCGATGGGACGATGATGAGGGTCGATCTGCCCCGGCCACTTCCGCCGAAGGCGCGGCAGGTGATCGAGGTCGGCTGGAGCTTCCCGTTCGGACCCAACAGCAACCGGATGGGTCTCGAGCTGATCGATGACAGCAACGTCTACGAGGTGGCCCAGTGGTACCCCCGACTGGCGGTATACGATGATGTCCGGGGATGGAACACCGAGCAGTACCTGGGTCAGGGAGAGTTCTACCTGGAGTACGGCCGCTTCGACGTCAGCCTGCGGGTGCCGGCCAATATGCTGGTGGCGGCCACCGGCACGCTGCAGAACCCGACCGAGGTGCTGACGGCGACCCAGCGCAGCCGCCTTTCCCGGGCGCGAGCCAGTGACTCCACTGTCGTGATCCGGGGCAAGGACGAGATCGATGATCCTGCCTCGCGACCCAGCCCACCGTCGGGGATGCTGACCTGGCGATTTACCGCTGACAGCGTCCGCGACTTCGCCTGGGCCGCGGCGCGGCATTTCGTTTGGGATGCGGCTCGCACTAACGGCGGGAAGACCCTGGCCATGAGTTTCTATCCACCGTCGGCGGAGCCGATGTGGAAGGAATCGACCCAGTACATTCGGTTTGCGGTGGAGAACTACTCATCCTGGTACCCCTACCCTTACCCCGTCGCCATCAACGTGAACGGCATCGAGGGCGGGATGGAGTACCCCATGATCGTGTTCTGTCACAATCGCACCGAAGGACCGGCACTCTTCAGCGTCACCGACCATGAGATCGGCCATACCTGGTTTCCGATGGTGGTGGGCAACAACGAGCGGCTGTACGCCTGGATGGACGAGGGGCTGAACACCTTCATGAACTACTACAATTGGGAGAAGAAGTACCCGGGCGCCTACAACCGGCGGGGCAATCCGGGACTCTACATCCCCTTTGCGATCTCAGGGCGGGAGGAGCCGATCATGACGCCGGCGGACCGGATCTTCGGCAACCTAAGCGTCACCGCCTACACCAAGCCGGGGCTCGGGCTCATCCTGCTCCGCGACCGCATTGTCGGCAAGGAGCGCTTCGACCCCGCCTTTCGGGAGTACATCCGGCGCTGGGCCTACAAACACCCCACCCCAGCCGACTTCTTCCGCACCATCGAAGATGGCGTGGGTGAGGACTTGAGCTGGTTTTGGCGCTCTTGGTTCTACACTACCGAGCAACTGGATCAGGCAGTCGACTCGGTGAGGGTTGCCGACTCGGCGGGGGTGGTGACCTCGCGGGTGTACCTCCGAAGCGCCGGCGCGATGCCGATGCCGGTCGAGCTGGATCTCAGGTTGGAGGACGGGACCGCGCAGCATCTGAGTCTGCCGGTCGAGATCTGGTATCGAGGGACCCAGTACACCCTCCTGGTTCCCGGCCCCAAGCGAGTTGCCGGCGCCAGCATCGATGCGAGGAATGTGTATCCGGATGTCCGCCGGGAGAATAATGCCTGGGTAGCCCCGCCCTCGGGCAGAACGAGCGGACAAGGCGGAAC
>DASRIN010000019.1:0-3817 GCA_035649975.1 Gemmatimonadales bacterium | reverse complement strand
CGCCTGACCGCCTGACCGCCTGACCGCCTGACCGCCTGACCGCCTGACCGCCCTACCGCCTTGCCGCCTGCACCTCCGGCCGGTTCTCCCACACGACATTGATGATTTTCCAGCTCCCGTTCCACTTGATCTGCTGCAGATAGTCCACCCACTCCTGGGCATCGATCCGCACCAGGGCGGCATTGCCGAACACGTCGAGGATCTTCACGTCCTTCCTCCGTTCCGAGGCCGGAGTGGGCGGATGCGATTTGGACCCCTGAACCAGGTCCAGCGCGGAGAGGTCCACCAGATGGCTCCTCCCGGTCGAATCGGCCCAGACCATCCGTTTGGCCAGCTTGGGGTGGAGTGCCCGCTCGGTCCGGGCAGCGTTGCCGGTGTACCAGCCTTCGATGTAGTCCAGCGCGGTGGCGCGAATCGCGGCGGAATCGGCGGCGGTCTGCGCCTGCGCCGGCGTCGTGAGCCCCGCCAGAAACAGCGCGGCTGGCAGGGCGACGATCAACCTGAGTGTCATGGTATGCTCGCAGTGAAAGGGAGAGGTGCAACCTGCGCTGCTTGTTTTCGGCCTACAACGTCACCGTGCTCAGTGGTCCCCGATCCGTGATGAGTGCGGACATCCGCGTGACCAATGGGACTCCCGCATCGCTGCGGTTGCTCTCCGCATCTCGGGGCGCGAAGATGTTCTCATGCGAGCGCTGCGCCCTCCTGCCATCCGCCTCCTGGCCACCTGGCTCGCCGTTGCCGTCTTCTTCAGCGCGCAGAACATCCTGGTTGGCGCCGCGCGGCACCGCCCTTTCGACTGGCAGTGGGACGTCTACCACGAGTTCATCTACGCGCTCACCTGGGCTGCCTTCACGCCGCTGGTGCTCTCCGCCGGTCGGCGGTGGCCGCTCGGCGGCGGCTCCTGGTGGCGAACCATCCCGCCGCATCTGGGCCGCATGATCCTTCTGGCGCCGGCGCAGATCCTCAGCTCCGACACCCTGCACTACCTCGGCCTCGTACTCCTGGGAGAGCAACCGCCGGGGACGCTGTGGACCTTTCTCGCCGGTCTCAGTGGTGGCATCGTGTGGGGCATCCTGACCGGCTTCCTCTACTACTGGCTCATCCTCGGGATGCAGGCGGCGTTCATCTACCAGCGGATGTACCGGGAGCAGCGGGTCGCGGCCGCTCAGCTGGAGAGGCGCTTGACCGAGGCTCGGCTCGAGGCGCTGCGGCTGCAGCTGCATCCTCACTTCCTCTTCAACACCCTCAACGCCATTTCGGCCTTCGTCGGAGCCGATCCCGAGCGGGCGCGGCGCATGATCGCCCACCTGGGCGAGCTGCTGCGCCGGACCCTCGACGGCGGAGCCGCCGCCGAGCTGCCACTGTCGCGGGAGCTCGACCTGCTGGCACCCTACCTCGAGATCCAGCGCATCCGGTTCGGCGACCGGCTCTCGATCGAGCTCGACGTGCCAGATGGGGCGGGTGACGCGCTGATCCCGGCACTCATGCTCCAGCCGCTGGTGGAGAACGCGGTGGAGCACGGGGTCAAGCGCACCATCGATGGTGCCCGGGTGCGGCTCTCGGCAAAGCGATCGGGTGACCGACTGAAACTGGAGATCGCCGACAATGGACCGGGCCCGACTGGCGGCGGAGCAGGGGTGGGCCTGGCCAATACCCTCGCCCGGCTCTCCGAGCTGTATGGCGAGGCACACCGGTTCGAGCTCAGACCGGTTGAAACCGGTGGGACGATCGTGACTATAGAGCTGCCATTCAAAGCTCCATGAGAGTCATCCTGGTAGACGACGAGCCCCCCGGCCGGCTTGCCCTCCGGCAGCAGCTGGCCGCGCTCCCCGATGCCGAGATCGTGGCCGAGTGCGGCGACGGCTCCTCGGCGGTCGAGGCCATCCTCCGTCACGCACCGGACGTGCTCTTCCTGGATGTTCAGTTGGGCGGAGTAAGCGGGCTGGACGTGCTGGAACGGGTCGGTACCGACGCGGTACCGGCCATCGTGTTCGTCACTGCATACGACCGGTATGCCGTCCGTGCCTTCGAGGCTCATGCGGTGGATTATCTGCTCAAACCGATCGATCCGGACCGGTTTCGGGAGGCGTGGCAGCGCGCGGCGGCGCGGGTAGAGCAGGAGAGAGACGAGCCGGATCAGCGAGTGGCGGCGCTGGTCGGCGGCAATGCGATCCAGCCGGTCGAGCGCTTCGTCGTCCGCGGGGGAGGCCGGCTGGTGTTCGTGCCGGTGGAGTCAGTGAACTGGATAGAGGCGGCAGGGAACTACGTGCGGCTGCATCAGGGGGGGCAGCCGCACCTGCTCCGACGAACCCTGACCGGGCTGGGCGGGCGTTTGGGCGACCGCTTCGTCCGGATCAGCCGCACTGCGTTGGTCAACGTCCACGCAATCACCGCTCTCGAACCCTATGGCAAGGGTAGCTACGTGGTACATCTTCGGGACGGTACCCGGCTCGTTTCGAGCCGATATGCCGGCCGGGCCCTGCGACAGTTGATTGGAAGCTGAGTCTCATGCGAAACCCCTGTGCTGTCCTCCTGGCCGTGCTTCTCCTGCCGTTCCCCGCGACGGCGCAGACCCTGTCGCTCCCAGCCGCCGCCCTGGCGGACTCAACCACGCGCACAGCCGCGATCGCGCGGCTAGCCAGCCAGGCGGCTGCGGTCTACCAGGACAGCAACCGCAGCGACCAGCTGTTCCGGCTTCAATTCCTGGCCGGGCACCCGAACGCTGCCCGCGCCACCCTCGCTCAGCTCCGCAGTGCCCAGGCGGCTTCAGGTGACAGCACACCCAAGGCCCGCGCTCTCAATGCACAGTACGAGATCTATCTCGAGGCCAAGCAGCTCCAGTCGGACTCCTCGGTTGCTTTCGCCGACGCCTTTGCCCGCGCCTTCCGTGAGCGGTTCGCCCGGCTCGACGATCGCACCGCGGCCCTGGTTGCCCGCACATTGAGCGTCACTCCACCGCCCGCGCCCGACACGCCCTGGGGCTCGGCGGCGAACAGTGCGCGCGATACCAGCGTCGCCCTCGCCGACCTGGTGACCTGGCTCCGCGCCATCCAGATCGCGGAGACCTACCGCGACCTCGGCGGCCTCGCCGCTCCCCTCATGCGCGAAGACGACAGCCGCCGCTACGTGATGAATTCCAACATCCGGGTAAAGACACCTGACGGCGCCACCGTCTGCGCCACGGTCTGGCGGCCGCGCCGCAGTCCCGCTCGGCTTCCCGCCTTGCTCCAGTTCACCATCTACGCCGACACCTCGATTCTGCTGGGCGATCTCCGGCGGAATGCCTCCAACGGCTACGCCGCCGTCATCGGGTTCACCCGGGGGAAGGCCTGCAGCCCGGACCAGCCGATCCCCTACGTGCACGACGGGGCCGACGCAGTGGCGGTGATCGAATGGATCGCCCGACAGCCCTGGAGCGACGGCCAGGTCGGGATGTATGGCGGCAGCTACTCGGGCATGTCCCCCTGGGCCGCGGCGAAGCGGGCATCTCCGGCGCTCAAGGCGATCATGGTCGGCGCCCCGGTGGCACCCGGCATCGACGTGCCGGCGGAAGGCAACATCGTCTGGAACTTCGTCTACCCCTGGCCCTTCTATACCACCAATAACAAGTGGTTGGACGACAGCACCTACAACGACCAGGACCGGTGGCGAAGGCTCTACAACCGCTGGTACGTGAGCGGCCGACCCTATCGCGAGCTGGACAAGATCGACGGCACGCCCAACCCGATCTGGCAGCAGTGGATCGCCCACCCGTCGTACGACCGCTACTGGCAGGAGATGATTCCTTATAAGGAAGAGTTCGCCCGCATCCGGATCC
>DASRIN010000018.1:0-3523 GCA_035649975.1 Gemmatimonadales bacterium | reverse complement strand
CGGGGCCCGCGCGCCCACCGACACTCCCTCGATGTCGGGTCCGAACTTCGCCAGCAGCGTCGCGCCGCCCGCGAGGCTCGCTACGATCGCCACCACCAGCAGCCATTGCTTAGCCATACCGCTCAGACCCTCACCGTGCACCGGAGCTGCAGCTCCCGGACTGCCTGGGCCGGATCCGCGGTGCCGAACACCGCAGTTCCCGCGACGAAGGTATCGGCGCCCGCAGACCAGGCTTCGCCGATGGTGTCCAGCGTGATCCCTCCATCCACCTCCAGCACCGCTCGGGCTCGCCGCCGATCGAGCAGCGCCCGCACCCGCCGGATCTTCTCGGTAGACTGGGGAATGTAGGCCTGGCCGCCATACCCCGGATTGACCGACATGACGAGTACCAGGTCGAGATCGGCCAACAACTCGTCAATGTGGCTGACCGGAGTCGAAGGGTTCAAGGCAAGTCCAGCCATCATCCCCCGCTCGCGAGCGGCTGCCAGGTGCCGTTGCACGTGGACCGTAGCTTCAGGGTGAAAGGTGAAGACGGTGGCCCCCGCTTCGGCAAACTCGGCAAGGTAGTGCTCCGGCCGCTCGACCATCAGGTGAACGTCGAGCGGGACATCGGTGATCCGGCGGAGGGCCCGCAGGATCGGAGCACCGAAGGTCAGATTGGGTACGAAGTGACCGTCCATCACGTCGACGTGGAGCCATTCCGCCCCTCCGGCCAGGACGTCCTCGACCTGCTCTCGAAGGCGACCGAGATCAGCGCTCAAAATGCTGGGCGCAATTCGCGCGGTCACGGCTCGGCCTCCGGTGCGCCCCGGCTGACCACCAGCGCTACCGCCGCGCCCCTCGGTCGTCCTACACCCGATGCGGGCCTTGTGGCAATGACTACCCCTTGCTCCTGCCCGGCCGATGTCGAATCGATCGTACCCACCCGGACTCCCGCAGCTGCGAGAATCTTGCTCGCCTGGGGAACGTTGAGCCCGACCACGTCAGGGACCGCCACCAGGGCAGGTCCGGTGCTCAGAACCAACTGGACAACGCTGTTGGGTTCAAGCACCGTCCCTGGTGCCGGATCCTGCCAGATCACTGTGCCGGCAGGAAAGCTGTCGTTGGGACGCTCTCCGTCCAGGCGAGGCCGGAAACCGAGCTCGGTCAGCTTCTGGCGGGCCTTCGCATCAGGCATCTCCAGCACCCGGGGGAGCGCGTGGTCCTTGCTGAATATGGATCCGGGCGTGAGCCAGAGCGCCGAGATGCCGTACCCCAGGATGAATGTCGCGAGGATCAAGCCCAGATCGCGCAGGAAGGCGCGCCAGGGTCCGGACTGGAACAGTGGACCGCTGGAGGGAAGGTGGCGCCTGGCCCTCATCCGTTGCGCCGGAGCCGGGCTGCGTAGGCCCCATCGATTCCATGGAGCTGCGGCAGGATACTCAGATCCCCATTGGCTGACAGCAACGGCAGTGCGGCTACCGGACCGGGTTCGCGGTGAAAATCGGGGTGCTGCTCCAGGAACCGCTCCGTTTGCATCTCGTTCTCCTCCGGCTCCAGCGAGCAGGTCGAGTACACCAGTAGCCCTCCCGGCGGCACCAGCTCGACTGCGCCGGCGAGCAGCTCCCGCTGGAGCTCGGTGATCCGCGCCAGCGCATCGGGAGAGACTCGCCAGCGGGCATCGGGGTGGCGGGCATAGGTGCCGGTACCGGTGCAGGGCGCATCCAGCAGAACGACATCGGCCGTTCGAATCGGTGGCTGTCTTGCATCGGCCACGACCACGTGCTCCCGGCCGCTGCCGGCGCGGGCCAGATTTTCGGACAGCCGGCGAGCCCGATGCCGGTTGATCTCACCCGCCACGACCCGACTAGTCCGACCCAGCGCGATGGCCTTGCCTCCGGGCGCCGCGCAAGCGTCATACAGGACTGCGCCGGCGGGAGGGTCAACAAAGCGAGCCAGCAGCGCCTGGGCCGGATCCTGAATGATGAAGTGGCCTTCGCGATAGCCGGGCAACTCGGCCGGGCGAGTCAGATTGGGCATGATACCAGCCCCGTAGGGAGCGACTACTGTCTCAACTCCGGCGGCCCGCCACTCCTCATTTACCCGTTCGAGGCCCTCCCGTGCCGGCTGAGCCACGAGCGGGGGCGGAGTGTTGTTCCAGCGAAGCAGCGCCTCGGTCTGTTCCCGGCCGAAGCGATTGAGCCAGCGTTCCACCAGCCAGTCCGGATGAGAATACTCGACCGCTAGTGCTGGAACGTCCCCATCCGGCTTCGTCCGTTCGGGCGCCGTCTGGTTAAGCCGCCGAAGGACCGCGTTTACGAATCCGGCTGCCCGTGTTCCCCGCAACCGCCGAGCCAAGGCTACGCTGGTGTCCACCGCCGCATGGGCAGGGACACGCTCCAGCCGGGTGAGCTGGTAGGCTCCCACCCGCAGGATGTCCTGCAGCACCGGGTCGACCAGGGACCAATCTCGAGGAACCAGAGGGGCCAGCTGTTGATCCAGCAGGCTGCGATGGCGCAGCACACCGGCCGCTAGCTCATGGGTCAGCCGCCGGTCACTGCTGGAGAGGCCGCCGGCAACGCGGTCGAGCGCCGCGTCGAACGGTTTCCCCTCGCGCACCTGGGTTAAGATCTTGAGCGCCGCTCGTCGGGACTGGATGCCGGGGGAGCGGGTCATGGGCACCGGAGCCAATGCCGGCTATCCGAGCATGCCGCGCACCGGACTCGAGGGCATGGCAACCTCACGACGCGGCATCCGGCCGGCGAGGAAGGCAAGTCGTCCGGCCTCGACCGCCAGGCGCATGGCCGAAGCCATAGCCACGGGGTCCTCGGCCTCGGCCAGTGCCGTGTTCATGAGGATCCCGTCCACTCCCTGCTCCATGGTCAGACAGGCGTCCGAGGCGGTGCCGACGCCGGCATCGACGATCACGGGGACCGATAGCCGTCGCTTGATGGCGCGAATCCCGTACGGATTCAGGAGTCCGAGGCCGCTGCCGATGGGGGATGCAAGGGGCATCACGGCGGCACACCCTGCATCCTCCAGCTTGAGGGCGGTGACTAGATCGTCATTGGTGTACGCCAGGACCGCAAATCCATCTCGGACCAATTCTCGGGCCGCGCTCAGAAGACCCTCGGTATCGGGAAGCAGAGTCTCCCGGTCTCCGATGACCTCTAGCTTGATGAACTCGTTGAATCCCGCCTCTCGCGCCAGCCTGGCATACCGGAGTGCCTCGTCAGCGGTGTAACACCCGGCGGTGTTGGCGAGGAGGAAGTACTCGTCGGCGGGCAAGTGATACAGTATGCCCGCTTCCTTCGTCCGGTCCAGATCCACCCGGCGCACCGCAACGGTTACAATCTCCGCTCCCGATGCCTCGATGGCCTGCGCCATTTGGCTGTTGCTACGGTACTTGCCGGTTCCCACCATCAAGCGGGACCGAAAGCGTCGTCCCGCGATGGTTAGCTGGGTGTCGGTAGCTGTCTCAGATTGAATGATGCTCGCCATAGGAATTCCGTCACTCAGTGGCCGCAGGCGTCACAGGTCTGCT
>DASRIN010000017.1:0-2413 GCA_035649975.1 Gemmatimonadales bacterium | reverse complement strand
CCGCTCCCCGATAAGCACATCGGCGTTGACCCGCTCGCCACCGCGCACCAGGTCCAGGTTGAAGGTCCGCCCCACCACATCGGTTGCGCCGAGCGCGTCCACCAGGTCATCGACGTCCTCGATCGTCCGTCCGCCCAGTTTGACGATCACGTCGCCCACCAGGAGACCGGCGGAGGCGGCGGGGCCGTCGTGCTCGACCGACAGGATCACGAGACCGCTGTTCCGCTCGAGGCCGAGCCGGCGCTGGGCCGCCGGGTTGAAGCGCACCGGTTGCATCGCGGCACCGAGCCAGCCCCGCGCCACGTAGCCGCGCTCGAGCAGCTGCCGGACGGTCCGGTTCACGGTCTCCACAGGAATGGTAGTGGCGAACGCCCGGCTCAAGCCGCCCGAGTTGATGCCGTGAATCCGGCCAGTCGCGTCCACCAGAGGCCCGCCGCCGAAGCCGGGATAGAGCGTGAGATCGGACTGCAGCAACCGGTCGATCTCGCCGCCTTTCCAGCAGCGCCAGCGTCCGCCGACGGCACTCACCGCGCCGAAAGAAACCCGAGGCCCGCCTTCGCCCAGTCGGGCCAGCGCGAGCACCAGGTGGCCGGGCCGGAGTGAGGCGGGATCGCCTAGCCTGGCGGTGGGGAGAGCGCCGGCCTCGACCCGCAGCACGGCGAGGTCGGTGCGCCGGTCGCGCCCGGCCAGGGTGGCCGGCAGGCTTCGTCCATCTGGGAGGGTGACGGTGATGTCGCTGTCGCGACGGACGGTGGCGTCGGTCGTGACCACGACGCCGTCCTGCCAGTGAATGCCGGTGGATGGGAGCCGAGGCCGAGCGTGCACTGCGACGATGGAGTCGCCGGCGCTCGCCGCGGCGTCGGCCAGCTGATCGGAGAGAATTGCGAGTGATGTTCTGGTGTCGGTCATGGGATCCGCCATGTTGGTGTTCCGTACACTCGAAACATGCGCGGGTCCCGGCTGGGCCCACCATCCGCCGAATGGCTAGGCGACAAGAGATCTCTTCGGCCGCGGCTAGTCATTGACCAAAAGCTATTCTCGAAGCAACCTCAGGCAGTGTTCTGTCTTGACCCAGTCTGACGGCAAGGAGCGGCAATGGTGACGGATTCGAGCGAGACGGTCGCGATCATGGCGGCCATTATCTACGCGGGTCGTACGGGTGAATCGGCCCAGGTACCGAACGAGAAGGTCTTCGGGCTGATCGCCAAGGCAGCCTGGGATTTGCACAAGGCGGTGGTCGGCCTAGACGAAGTTCAGATCAACAGAGCCGGCTTCCAGCAACCTTGATGCGGGAAGCGTAGTGCAGGCGCCTACACCCTTTGGATCTCGAGCGCGGAGTAGGTCTGCTCCAGGTCGGCGACGAGGCGGGTGAACGCCGGCACGTCGCGCAGGCTTTCCAGATACGGATCCACCCGGAAGAAAGGCCAGCAGGCGAAACCGGTGTTGACGCTGCGTTCCAGCCACGCCATCGCCGTGTCCGGCTTCCCCAGTACCGCATGAACGGAAGCAATGTTGTAGTAGGTGTGGTGGGTGTGGCCGAAGGAACCTGGGGCCTCGAGCGCGCGATGAACCGATTGGAGGGCGAGGTCACCCTGACCGCGCCGGGCGTGTAGCATGCCTTGAAAGGACAGGAACCAGGGCTCGTCCGGTAGCTGTTCCAGAGCCGTCGCCAGCCGTTGCTCGGCGAGCTCCAGGTCTCCGCTCAGCAGAGGAGGAACTATCCGGGTAGCGAGCGCGTACATGTTTCCCGGCCGCTCCTGGAACCAGGTCTCCGCCGCCTCTTCGGCCCGCGCGAACTCGCCATTGAAGATGTAGAACCACTCGAGGTTCCCACTCCGCGTGGTGGGATTCACCCGCTGGGCCTGTTGGTGGGCGATGCGCGCTTCCTCCAGCCGGCCGATATGCTGGCAGATCGAGGCCATGCGATTGTGGGCCCGCTCCAGATTCGGGCGCGCAGCCAGGACCTGCTCCAGCGCGGCAATGGCGTCCGCGTGCTGGAAGTTTTTCGCCGGACTCCACAGGATCCAGGCCCGCGCCAGATGGGCCTCGGGTAGCGCCGGGTCCAGCGCCAAAGCCAGGTGGCAGTGCTCTTCTGCCTGCTGCAGCCAGGTGCGCTGCGGATCGAACTGAAAGTGCATGTCCATCGAGACGAAGGACAACGTGGCATGCGCCAGGGCAAACTCCGGGTCCCGCTCGACGGCGCGGGACAGATGCGCCGCCGCGCTCCGGAGCAGGTCCTGCCGGTCGGAGGAGCTCTCGCGCAGACCAGCCATGTATTCCCGGTACGCCTCCGGGTCACTGCTGTACCGCTCGCGCGACCTCGGCACCGCCTGGGGAAACCGGACTTGCAGGGATTCCACCACCCGGCGTCCAATTTCGTCCTGCACCTCGAACACGTCGTCCAGCATGAAGT
>DASRIN010000016.1:0-4047 GCA_035649975.1 Gemmatimonadales bacterium | reverse complement strand
TCCTGCATCTGTCGCAGCTCCTCCGCAGAAACCCGAAGCGACTCGCCGGTCTGGCGGATCTGTTCACCCAGGACCCGCTGCTGCTCAGCCGCGTCGCGCTCCTGCTCCGAAATGCGCCGGGACTGTTCCGCTCCGGCGTCGCCGTCCTCCCGCGTCCGAACAGTACCGGAGTCCAGCTCCGGGCCGCGGAACTTATGGTTTGCCATCGCCGTGGTCCTCCATGTGGAGGATGGCGCCGCAAATCTCGGCCGGTCCGCGCAGAGGCGTGCAGGTCACCTGGCAGTGGATCGTTTTGCCCCGGCGGTTGATCGCGAGGAGGTTTACAGCCTCCTGCTCGCTTTCCCCCTGCATGCACTTCCGGAGCGCCGTACGGAGCTGATCGACCGGGAGACCGATGTCGAGATTCAGGAAGTGCTGGCCATTGACCTCGGACTCCCGCAAACCCCAGAGATCCTCGGCTCGCTCATTCCAGGCGAGCACGCGAAAGTCTCGATCGACCACTGCTACGCCGCCGCGCAAGCTGGCAAGAATAGACTGGAGAAAGGCGTTTGCGGAATTGAGGTCATCCCCCCGGATGCGGAGTTCATCGTTCATACTCTGGAGCTCCTCGTTGGTCGACTGGAGCTCCTCGTTCATGGTCTCGAGCTCTTCGTTGGTCGACTGGAGCTCCTCATTGGTGGTCTCCAGCTCTTCTACCGTGGACTGCAGCTCTTCGTTGGTGGTCTGCAGCTCCTCGTTGGTCGACTGCAGCTCCTCATAGGCGGTCTCCAGCTCCTGGCGCGATTCCTCCAGCTCCCGTTGCACCCGCCGGTAGGCCGTTACATCGGTGAAGGTGAGGATAGTGCCGGTAACGGCCCCCACGGCATTGATGAGTGGGGCCACGTGGAGGTCGAGCCAGCGACTCTCCCCCCTCTGGGTGGGCCACTCAATTTCCTTGATGACTACGGGGCGCCGCTCCGTCTCCACTTTCTCGATCAACGAGCGGAGCTCCACCGGTCGGTAGGAGAGCTGCAGGTCTTTGAGCGGCCGGCCCGCATCGCTCGATCGCAGGTCGAACAGGACCCGGGCGCGGTCGTTCACCAGCGTGAGAATGCCGGCAGCGTCGACGACGAGTTGGGCCACCGGACTCGCTTCGATGGCAGCTCCCCTGAGATATGCCTCGAATTCGTCAGTGACTGGCCGCGCTGGTGGCTCCGGCCGACGGGGGCTACGCTCGGGTAGGGCCCTGCCGTTTTTGCGAGAGAGCCTTCGCTTGAGGTCCACCGGGATGTAGGCGTGTCCATAGGCCATGAGGGTTTCGGCCCGGCCCAGTAGCAGAAAACCTTCGTCGTTCAGAGCAAAATGCAGGCGGCTCAGGATTCGCGCCTGGGTGTCGGAGTTGAGATACATCAAAGTATTCCGGCAGGTCACCAGATCGATGCGGGAGATCGGCGCGTCGTTGATGAGGTCGTGCCGCCCGAAGATGACCGATCGGCGCAGATCCTTGCGGAAGAGGTACAGGCCATCGACGTGCTCGAAGTACTTGTCGCGCAGCTCCGGCGGCACGGCTTCGACCTGCCGGTCGCTGTAAGCGGCATGCCGAGCCGTATTGAGGGCTTCGTCATCCACATCAGTGGCATAGATCTTTACCCGCTCGAGGAACTCGTCCACCCCCAGCTCCTCGGCCAGAAGCATGGCGATGGTATAGGCCTCCTCGCCGGTCGCGCAGCCCGCGCTCCAGGCGCGAATCGGCTCCCCGGGGGACTTGCTCGCGAGAATCTGGGGGATGGCGTTAGCACTCACCACGTCCCAAGCCGCCAGATCTCTAAAAAACCCGGTGACGTTGATGAGGATGGTATTGAAAAGGGTGGTGAACTCGTTGGGGTGAACCTCCAGATAGTCCTGGTATGCCGCGAACCCGTCCACCTTTATCTCATCCATGCGCTTCCTGATTCGCCGGGCGAGCGAGGCAGGCTTGTAGCCGTGAAAGTCGAATCCCCGCGCCTGGAGCAGGTACTGCAACAGCGCGGCCCATGCCGGGTCGGTCTCCGGTGGTGGAGCTTCCTGGGTGCCGGCCTCGACGTCCTCCACGTCTTCGATCGGCAGGATTCCCTCGCCACGCCATTCCCGTTCGGCCATGTTATTACTCAACCAGCCACGGCCGTTACGTTGTCAGGCGCGTCGGTCATGCGGACCCCTGTTTGCAAGACGGTGCGGATGACCGAGGCGTGATGCTCCGCGTCCATGGCCTGCTCGGTGAAGGTGGAGGCACTGCGGGCATGGCCCCGGCTGCTGGCCCGTGAGGCGAGGCGACGGGATAGCGCCGAATGTTCCTCGAGCGCGCGGAGAGCCGTCCAGAGCGCCGCCTCCAGATTTTCCGACTGGTGAATCAGGAGCGCCTCGGCGCTGTAGGCATGGCCCACTCGGCACCGGAAGCGAACCAGATCCTGGTCCTTCATCTCCCAGAGCAAGCCCTGGCACTCGGGGCAGGACATCGTGGACGTAATCCCGGGCTCGGTATGACGGTCCTCGATGCCGACTTCATCCTGCTGGTCAACGGGATCGACTTCATCAGACATGGTTCGTACCTCCAGGGCATCAATCGGCTGCTGAGTCAGCTCAGTCAACAGTTCAGCGATTTCTCCCGGGGGCAACGCGTAGTCCACTGCCAGATGCTCCATGGCGCTGGCGGGCATGCCGGGATACAGCGCGGATTCCAGCGTCTGCACCATGGCGACCCCGCCTCGCTGCTTGATGGTAATCAATCCAGCGGTGCCGTCATTCAAATTGCCGGAGAGTATCACACCGATGACTCGGGGGCCGTAACTTCGGGCGGCGGTGCGAAACAGGGGATCGATTGCAGGCCGGGAGCCGTTTTCCTTGGGTCCGCGGGAGAGCCGGATATGTCCTGCCTCCAACAGCATGTGGAGGTCGGGCGGCGCCACATAAATTCTTCCGGTCTGAATCGGCTCTCCGTCTTGAGCGTGTCGGGCGGGCAAGGGTCCGGCGCGACTGAGGATGCTGGGAAGAATGCTCGAAGCCGAGCCAGGGAAGTGAATCACCACGAACAAGGACCCAGGGAAATCACGTGGCAGGTGGCGCACCAGCTCGACCACTGCTTCGATCCCGCCCGCGGAGGCTCCCACTACTACGATGTCCCGTACAGCCATACGATCTCCCTAGGCCAGCCCCAAAAGCTAGCGCCCAATCCAGTGGGGGGCAAACGTATGTCATTATCAACGTCGAGATCGCTTCGGTGCGGCTCGAAGCCGCGCGCGAGCCCTGTGGTGGCAGGGTAACTGCATGATTATTTTCTAGTTAGACTAGAATAGGGGGCTCAATGCCGACCGGAACCGCGCCCGAAACAGCGACTACCACCGACACCTTTCCCATAAACGGAACCGACTTCGTCGAGTTCTACGTGGGCAACGCCAAACAGGCCGGTCACTACTACCGGACTGCCTTCGGCTTTCAGCTGGCTGCTTACCGAGGACCCGAGACCGGTACCCGGGACCGGGCCAGCTACCTGCTGGAGCAGAACAAGGTTCGGCTGGTGCTGACCTCGCCGCTGACACCGGATCACCCAGCGGCGACCCACATTGCTCTCCACGGGGATGGGGTGCGGGACATCGCACTCTGGGTGGACAACGCGCGGGAGGCGTTCGAGCTTGCCGTGGAGCGGGGTGCCAAGCCGGCCCAGCAGCCTACCGTGCTGCGGGACGACAATGGCGAAGTCGTACTCGCCGCGATCCACACCTACGGGGATACCATCCACAGCCTGGTCGAGCGGAAGAACTATCGGGGATCTTTCCTGCCCGGCTTTCAGCCGGTCACTCCGCGATACAAACCATCTCCAGTCGGACTGCAGTACGTTGACCATTGCGTCGGCAACGTCGAGCTTGGGGCCATGAACAAGTGGGTGAACTTCTACCAGGACGTGATGGGTTTCCGTAACCTGATCTCCTTCGATGACAAGGATATCTCCACCGAGTACTCGTCACTCATGTCCAAGGTAGTCGCCAGCGGGAACGACCGGATCAAGTTCCCGATCAACGAGCCGGCCAAGGG
>DASRIN010000015.1:0-2735 GCA_035649975.1 Gemmatimonadales bacterium | reverse complement strand
ATCTCCCGAGTCAGCTCGAGGTGCTGCACCTGGTCCTCGCCCACCGGCACCGTGGTGGCATGGTATAACAGGATGTCCGCCGCCTGGAGGACCGGATAACAGAGCAGGCCGGCCGGAATGCTCTCCAGTTGTTCGGTCTTATCTTTGAACTGCGTCATCCGCTCGAGCTCACCCAGCGGCGCCACCGTGGTCAGGAGCCAGTTGAGCTCCGCGTGCTGGTGCACCGCCGACTGGACGAACAGAATCGAGCGGTCCGGGTCGATGCCGGCGGCGAGCAGCCCGATCGCTACATCCCGGGTTCGCTCCGCCAGGGTGAAGACGTCGTACGGAATGGTCACGGCGTGAAGATCCACCACGCAGTACAGGCAATCGAACTGATCCTGCAGGGCGACCCAATTGCGGACCGCGCCGAGCCAGTTACCAATGTGGAGGTCGCCGGTCGGCTGCACTCCCGAAAAAATCCGGTCCATCCCGGCAAGGTAGCACATTGTCACCACGGCTCGCAAGATGAATTCTTCCTTGGACTTAGTGCATTTGGCGGCAAGGGCGGCGCAAGGGGCGGGGGGGTATATCAGGACGGCTGGGCTGCTGGACGGCTCGACGGCTGCGAAGGGCCTTCCGCCAGCCGTCCAGCCGTCTAGCCGCCAAGTCACCTGGGTATCCAAGGGCCACCACGACTGGGTGACCGAAGTCGATCGCCGGGCCGAGGAGATTATCCGTGACGTGCTGGAGCGCGGGGCACCGGGCTCCACGGTCGTCGGAGAAGAGCTGAATCCCGGGGAAATCGGAGACGGACTGGTCTGGGTCGTCGATCCGCTGGACGGCACCACCAACTTCCTCCATGGCTATCCCCAGTACGCCGTCTCGATCGCCGCCGCGGTGGACCGGGTCCTCGAGGCCGCCGTGATTCTCGACCTCCCCCGGGAGTGCCTCTACGGCGCGGTGCGAGGCAAGGGAGCCTGGCTCGGCGATACCCGGCTGTCGGTTTCGGCCATCACCGAGCCTTCGCGTGCGCTGCTGGGCACCGGGTACCCCTTCAAGCGACTCGACGAGCTGGAGCGCTACCTTGACCAGTTCCGGCGCGTGCTCCCTGCGACCAGTGGAGTGCGGCGAGCCGGATCGGCCGCGCTCGACCTGGCCGACGTGGCCGCGGGGCGGCTCGACGGATTCTGGGAGCTGATGCTGGCGCCCTGGGACATCGCCGCGGGGGTGCTGCTGGTCCGGGAAGCCGGGGGCGTGGTGACCGACCTCTCAGGAGGTGAGGCCGGCCTCGGGCCCAGTGCAATCGTGGCGGGAAACCCCGCAATTCATCAGTGGCTGCTGGAGACGGTGAACGGTGAACGGTGAACGGTGAACGGTGAACGGTGAATGGTGAATGGTGCACGGCAACAACAAAACGCGGAGGACGCGGAAACTGGCGGATTATGCGGAGTCTCTCCGCGGCCTTCCGCCTTTCTCCGCGAAATCTGCGTCTGCTGTTGTTGTTTGTATTCTTAGCCCGTAAGTAGTTTCCCAGCATCAGGCACACAGGAGTTCCATGCTCGCACTCGCACTGGTCCTCGCAGCATTCCAAGCGGATCCCAACGATCTCTCCGCCCGCGTCGAAATCGTCCGGACCGCCTACGGCGTCCCCCATATCCGTGCCGAGGATCTCAAGGCCTTCGGCTACGGCCTCGCCTGGATACAGCTGGAGGACTACGGACCCCGGGTGGCCCACGGCATCCTCCGCACCCGGGGCACCGTGGCGCGGGTATTCGGGCGCGACAGCATCGAGATCGATTTCTTTGCCCGGCCCGACCGTCAGGCCGCCGAAGCGATGTACCCCCGGCTCGACCAGGCAACCCGCGACGTCTATGACGGCTTTGCGGCGGGGGTCAACCGGTTCGTCACCCTGCACCGCGATCAGTTCGCCCCCGACTTCCCTGCCGATTTCACCGGATACGACGTCGCAGCCCAGGATGTGTCCGGGCCCAATTTCGCGCTGGCCGCCCGGTTCGTGCGACGACTGATGCCTCCCTCACCCCGGCCGGGGGCACCAGGCAACCCCGGCGAAGCGGAGGAACCCAACCCGAATGAAGGCTCCAACGCCTGGGCCCTGGCGCCCTCGCGGACCCGGTCGAAGCGGGCGATCCTGCTGCGTAACCCGCACCTCGCCTGGGACGCCGGGTACTACGAAGCCCATGCCACCGTGCCGGGGCTGCTCGACTTTTACGGCGACTTCCGGATCGGCGGCCCCTTCATCGTGATCGGCGGGTTCAACCGGGATTTGGGCTTTGCCACCACCAACAACAACTCGATTCAGGACGCGATCTACGCCCTCGACGTGGCGCCCGGATTGACCGACCACGTGCTGCTCGACGGGAAGCCGGTGCCCCTGATCCGGGAGCAGGTGACGGTGGAGTACCGCAATGGCAGCGGTTACAGCAGCGAGAGCCGGGAGCGGTGGCGGTCTCCCCTCGGGCCGGTGATCGCCCGCACCGGCGGGAAAGCGTACGTGCTCCGGACCGCCACCGATGGCGAATACCGCGCCGGCGAGCAGTTCCTCCGGATGATGCGGGCCCGCTCGCTCGACGAATGGAAAGCGGCAATGCGGGTTAATGCCCGGGCGACCTCGAACTTCACCTACGCCGACCGGGCCGGGAACATCTTCTACGTCTGGAACGCCACCCTGCCGGACTTTCCCCATGGGCAGATGGGAGACACGGTGGCGGTGCCGGTGAGTCGGACGGGGGAGG
>DASRIN010000014.1:0-4656 GCA_035649975.1 Gemmatimonadales bacterium | reverse complement strand
CCCCGATCTTGAGCTCCTCGCGAACCTTCTCCTCCAGAGCGCGCTGCGGATCCCCCAT
This sequence comes from Gemmatimonadales bacterium, assembly GCA_035649975.1. Lineage (GTDB taxonomy): Bacteria > Gemmatimonadota > Gemmatimonadetes > Gemmatimonadales > GWC2-71-9 > CAVVWJ01. The sequence goes on along the minus strand of DASRIN010000014.1, from coordinate 4,598 downwards.
GACCTGGGTGGCGAGCACCTCGGCCTGGTGGGCTGGGATACCCTTGGCCTGGTAGAGAAGATTCAGCTCCTCCAGTTCCAGCTCGGGCATGAGCCGGATCTCTTCCTTCTCCATGGCGATCTCGTGCTCGAACACCTCCCGCTCGCTCTTGGCCGCCAGGTATCCGGAGGAGCCCATGGAGAGGGCGTCCGCCACCATGCCGGCCAGACCGGCCACCAGCACGGCGTGCTCGGCGGCCTGGAGATTCCCCTGCGCTCCAATCATCCCGGCCACCAGACCGAAATTGGCGGTGAGGCCGTCGTTGAAGCCGTACACCAGGTTCCTGAGGAGGCCTCCGGCACCGGTCTTGTGCCACGGCTCGCCCGACCCCCCGCTGATCCCGGCCAGTGTCTCCGCGTGCTCGGCGGATTCCTTGGCCAGCCGGAGCGCGGTGGGCCCCGCGGAACCCTCGGGCGAGCTGCGATACAGACTCAGGTAGCCTTTGACCTCGCGGCCTTCTTCCTCCAACAGCATGGGAAGGAGCAACCCACTGCCCAGCCTCCGAGCCAGCCAGGCTCGGAACCGCGCGCCGCGTGAGGGGGACGGAACTGCCACTGGGTGTCCATTCTCGGCCAGCAGCTTGCGCCACATCTCAACGTGCCGGTCTTCGACCCCAGCCAGCTGCCGGTAGATCTTTGCTCGAGCCGGGTCCCGTTCGGCGTCGGCCAGTTCCCGATACAGAAAGGCCGCGTCGGCTTCGTCCTCGAGGTGATGGAGCCAGGTATGCGGCGGAGGGGGCGTCGTAGTGCTCGCAGATGTCATGGTGAGAGAATAACGCTGAACTCGGATCTTCGCAGACGACTGTAAGGATCTGGTTTGGGATCCCGCGCTGGGGACGGCTCCTCGGGCACTGCAGCACTCGATGCTCGGAGCCCGGACGCGTCGCCATGCGGCGCGTCCTCGCGAGACAATTGCCCGGTCTCCGACCGTCGAGTGCTGCAGCGCCCCTAGGAGTGCCCCACCAGTCGGTCCACAAACCCCACAGTTTTCCAGGCGCCCCCTTCAGGGTTTATCGTTCAGTGTAGACTGACCCCGGCCGCTGCAACGCTTTAGGCGGCCCCGGCATCCTAAAATCGCCATGACTGGGACGTACCTGATGGAGTCTTCTCTCCTCGCGCAAGCCGAAACGGTCATCGCCCGAGCCCGCACCGGAGACCCGGAAGCGCTCGGCGCGTTGTACCGGGCTTTCGAGTCCCCGGTCTACAACCTGGCGCGCCGGATCTGCCGCACCAGCGAAGATGCCGAGGACGTCCTGCAGGAGACCTTCTTCGAGGTCTGCCGGAGCATCGGGCGCTACCGGGAAGAGGGAAGTCTCTGGGGATGGATCCGCACCATCGCGGCCAGCAAGGCGCTCATGCGGATCAGGCGAAACAAGTATCGCGACACCGACGAGCTGAACGACCAGGTCATGGGGAGGCGGCAGGAGGACAGCCACCTCCGGATGGATCTGGAGGCTGCACTGGAGCGGCTATCCGAGACCTCGCGAGCGGTAGTCTGGCTGCACGATGTGGAGGGCTACACCCACGACGAGATCGGCGCCATGATGGGCAAGACGGCGAGCTTCTCCAAGTCACAGCTGGCTCGGGCCCATTCCCGGCTTCGGCAGTGGCTGGGCGAGGAGGTGGCCTGATGAATCATCTCTCGATGGAATCACTGCTGAGCCTGCGGGAGCCCGGGCGCGAGCCGGGGACTGCCACGGCGCAGGAGCACCTGCACCAGTGTCCCCAGTGCCAGGCCGAGCTGGAGCGTCTGCACCAGCGGGTTGCCCGGCTCAAGGCCTTGCCGGCGCTCCGGCCGGGCCGGGATCGCTGGCCCGAGACCGCGGCTCGCTACCGGGCCGAGCGGGCCCGGCGGAGGACCCGCCTGGCCGGCTTTACGGGGCTCGGCGGTCTGGCCGCTGCCGCCTCGGTTGCACTGGTCCTCAGCCTCGGCCGCCCCACCCCCTCTGCCGACCCTACCACCGAGCAGCTGCAGGAGGCCATGGTCCGGTCCCAGGCCCTGGAGACAGCCCTCGGCGCCTACAATCCGGACGGGCGGGTACTCGACGGCCGGACCGCGCGCATGGCCCAGGAGCTGGAGGACCGAATCGCCCGAGTGGATCGGGAGCTCGAGGCCACCGAGCTGTTGCGCCAGCAGGCCCGCGACCAGGAGCTGCTTCGCCTCTGGCGGGAACGGGTGGGGCTGCTGGATGCCCTGGTCGATGTGCACGTCACCCGGGCCAGTAACGCCGGGCTCTAGCCCGAAGGAGTAGCACTATGTTCCGGTTCACCCACCTCGCCGCTTCCGCAGCACTGCTTGGCACCAACACGCCGACCCGGGCCCAGGAGCCAGTCCGAGAGCCTGTCTCTGGACCCTTCGAGGTTCGAGTCGAGCGTGGCCCCGACCGGATCATGCAGTTCGTGATGAATCGGCGAGCCCGGCTGGGACTCAAGGTCAACCTCCGGGCTCGCACCACCGACTCGGTAGGCGCCTACGTGGATGCCGTCACCCCGAACGGTCCCGCGGCCAAGGCCGGCATTCAGACCGGGGACATCATCACCAAGGTCGACGGAAAATCGGTGCTGGCCGGTGGCCAGGCCGAGGCCACCGGCAATCGTGAGTCCATCCCCGGGCTCCGGCTGATCGAGCTGGCTGCGAAGCTGGAACCCCATGATACCGTCGCCATCGAGTTCCGCCGGGGCAAGGAGCGGAAGACCGTCTCGGTGGTTACCGCCGATGAGCCCGATATCCTGCTGCGAGGCGAGCCGGGCGGCCGCGCCTTCGCCTTCCAGTTTCGACCCGGTGGCCCCCGGCGCATGGTGATGCCCCTGGAGGATGACCTGGAGCAGGCCGGGCCCCCCTTCCTCTACGGCTCTCCCCTGGCCGACCTCGAGCTGGCGCCGCTCAACCCCGATCTGGGCCGCTACTTCGGGGCTACCGAAGGCGTCCTGGTGGTCAGCGTTCCAGCGGATTCGGAGCTAAAGCTCAAGGGCGGGGATGTCGTGTTGGCGGTGGATGGCCGTAAGCCGGCCAGCCCGTCCCACCTGCTTCGGATCTTGCGGAGTTACGATCGGGGCGAAACCTTCAAGCTCGACATCCTCCGGAACGGGAAGCGGGAGACCGTGCCCGGCCGGGTGGGGGACAGAGCAGAAGGCTAAGGCCCGCGGGCTGTCCCCTGTGCGCCCGCTCACAGATGCCAAGACCCGGGATTCGTATATCTTCGATCCACCTTGGAGGGGATTATGGGATTCCTGTGGACCTTGATCATCGGATTGGTAGTAGGCGCTATTGCCAAGCTTATCATGCCCGGGCGTGATCCGGGCGGCATCATCGTAACCATGCTGATCGGCGTGGCCGGCGCCCTGCTGGCTGGGTTCCTGGGGCGGGCCCTCGGCTGGTATGCTGATCCGGGTGAAGGCCCGGGCATTATCGCGTCGATCATTGGCGCCCTGCTTCTGCTGTTCCTGTATCGCCTATTCACCGGGCGCCGGGGTACGACAGTCCCATAGGCTTGCGTAGTCCGCAGTTACCACAACGTAAGCGGTATGCAGTGAGCGCGTGAACGGGTTTCCGTCGCACGCGCTGACTGCATACCGCTTATGCCTGTCTCCAGCTATCAGGCCATCTGAACCCGGGGGCGCAGTGCCTGCTCCGGGTGAACCTGGCGGGCCAACTCCCCGAACATCGCAAAGTCCAGACTCTGCGCTCCGTCGCTCATCGCGTGCGCCGGGTCGGGGTGGACCTCCACGATGAGGCCGCAGGCTCCGGCAGCGAGTGATCCCAGGCTGAGCGGAATGACCAGCGACCGTACGCCGGCGGCATGACTTGGATCCACGATGACCGGCAAGTGGGTCCGCTCTCGTACCAGAGCCACCGCGTTGAGGTCGAGCGTGTGCCGGGTGGCGCGCTCGAATGTTCGGATCCCTCGCTCGCACAAAACCACATTCGAGTTGCCTTCAGCGAGGACGTACTCGGCCGCCATGAGCCACTCCTCGATGGTAGCACCGGCGCCGCGCTTGAGCAGAATCGGCTTTCCGCTCCGGCTGGCGGCTCGGAGCAGGCTGAAGTTCTGCATGTTGCGGGCGCCGATCTGAAGCATGTCGGCGAAGTGAGCCACCACCGGCACTTCTTCCCAGCTCAGCACTTCGGTTACCACCGGGAGCCCGGTCCGCTCCCTCGCGTCGGCCAGATAGCGCAGCCCCTTTACCCCCAGGCCCTGAAAGTCGTAGGGCGAGGTCCGGGGTTTGTAAGCGCCGCCCCGAAGCATGTCGCCCCCGGCGGCTGCAACCGCGGACGCGGTTTCCAGCAGCATGGCTTCGCTTTCCACCGAGCAGGGGCCCGCTATCAGGACCGGCGATTCACCCCCGAAGCTGAGATGCCGGACCTGGACTACACTGCCTTCCGGGTGGCGCCTGCGATCGACCAGCGGAATCGAAGGCTTCTCCACCCGGTGCGCCGGCGTCGGCACCGGCGGTGACAGCCGGGAACCCTCGACCCAGGCCTCGTAGCTGCCCAAGACGATGAGCTTGAACGCCAGCGCCTCGATCTCCTCCAGGGCCTCAGCCACTCGGGGATCGCTG
>DASRIN010000013.1:0-3936 GCA_035649975.1 Gemmatimonadales bacterium | reverse complement strand
CTTCTATCCCGGGAACAACACCCCTGGCTGAAACCGCCAACTCTCCGCCGTGCGCGACGAGATCGAGAGCTACACCCAGAACGACATCCGGCCCTTCGGCGTGAATCCCGCCTCGGTCGAGAGCCACGCTGCATACGCGGTAAAACTGGGGTTGCCCTTTCCGCTGCTGTCGGACCGCGGACTCGAGATCAGCCATGCCTACGGGACGCTTAAGCCCGACGGCAAAGGCATCGCTCGCTCAGTCTGCCTCATCGATCGCGATGGCCTGGTGCTCTACACCCAGGCTGGCGCGCCGGGAGCTTCGATTGTGCTCGAAAGCTTGAAGTCGTGACCCCGAAGTTCGACTTCGGCGGCAAGGTCGTCCTGGTGACCGGGGTCGGTCGCGCCGGACAGATCGGCAACGCAGTGGCGTTGGCCTTTGGAAAGGCTGGAGCCAAGATCGTTGCTTGCGACGTGAATGCGGTCGGCGTGGCGGAACGGGTGCGTGAGTTCGCGGCCGAGGGCGTCGATGCGCGCCCGTGCGCCGGTGATCTGACCGAGCCGGACATCGCGGCTCTGGCGGTCGAGGTGGCCCTCAAGCAGTTCGGCCGGCTGGACGTGGTGGTCAACGTGGCCGGAGGGCTCACGACCTATGGGCCGATCGAGCAGGCAACGGTGGCGGACATCGATCGCGAGATCGCCATCAATCTCAAGACCACAATCCTGGTGTCCCAGGCCGCCATCCCGGCACTCAGCCGCACCAAAGGCTGCATCGTCAATTTCACGTCGATTGCCTATTTCGAGCCCCAGGCTCCAATGGCCGTGTACAGCGCGGCCAAGGCTGCGGTGGCAGGATTCACCCAGAGCCTGGCGCTGGAGCTGCGGGACCATCAGGTCCGGGTCAACGCCATAGCGCCCGCCATGGTACGAACGGTCGATAACGTGGCTGCGGTCGGCGACGGGGAAGCTCGCTACGTTGAGATGGAAGAGATCACCGACGGCGTGATGTCCCTCGCCAGCCCCACCTCCTCCCAGACCGGACACATCCTTCCCATCGCTCCGGCGAGCTCCCGGGTCTAATGCAGCTGCACGACAGGGTCGCCCTGGTGACCGGTGCCGGGCGGCGGCTCGGACGCGCCATGGCGCAGGCGCTGGCCGACCGGGGGATGACTCTTGCGATCCATCACCATGCCTCGGCCGAGGGAGCTCGGGAGCTGGAGGCCCAGGTTCGGCAACGCGGGGGAAAGGCAGCCTGCTTCGAGGCCGACCTTACCGATGCCGCAGCGGCGCGTGCGCTGCCAGAGCAGGTTGCCGCGCAGTTCGGCCGGCTCGACGTGCTGGTCAACTCGGCAGCCGTGATGCATCGGCTGGCCTTGGAGCAAACCACCCCCACGGAGTGGGATGCCATCCATGCCCTCAACCTCCGAGCCGTGTTCTTCTGCACCCAGGGCGCGGCACCGGCGCTGCGAGCCGCCAAGGGGAAGGTGGTCAACCTCGCCGATCTTGCGGGACTGGAGCCGTGGCCCGGCTTTGTTGCCCACTCCGTAAGTAAGGCCGGAGTGGTGATGCTCACCAAAGTGCTGGCCCTGAGTCTCGCGCCCGATGTAACCGTCAACGCCATAGCGCCGGGAGCGGTGCTGGTCCCCGAAGACTACTCTGCGGAGGAGCGCGAGCGGTTGGTCCGTTCCACCCCACTCCGCCGCCTGGGCAGCCCCGCCGACGTGATCGCCGCCCTGTTATACCTTCTCGAGGGAGGAGACTTCGTCACAGGGGAGATCCTGGTGGTCGACGGTGGACGGCTCATCAAGTAGGGTTCTTTTTCGCGATATCGTCATCATTGGCGGGGGCTGCTACGGCACCTTCTACGCCGGCCAGTTGGTGCGTGCGGCCGAGCGGGGACGGGCTGAGTATCGCCGGCTGCTGGTGGTGGATCGGGATCCTGACTGCCGCTTTGCGCGGGAGATCGGGTCCGGGGACGACCGGGCTTTGATCGTCAGTGAGTGGGATGACTTCTTCGACCAGTTCCTGACCAGCAAGCTCGCCGATTCCGGGGAAGGACCGGCCGACACCATCGTACCCTCACCCCTGATGCCGCACCTGATGTACCACTGGCTGCTGCGGCAGGCGCAATGCCGCTGGCCGGGCCGGAGGGTGGAGACGAGACCGGTACCGGCTGGCCCGGGAACTCCTTACGACGTGAGCGCTCCGGATGGCACCCGCTACGTCTCTTACGCCGATTGGATCTGTCCCACTCACTGCATCGAGCCCGCCATCTGTCCCATCACCCGGGCGCCCCGCACCTGGGAGATGGCAGATGCCATGCAGGGATTGACCCGGAGTCTGGGGCGATCTCGTCCGACCGCCGGGCCGGTCCTGCTGGTGTGCGAGCACCGGGTGTTCGGGGTGGGCATGTTCGACGTGAGGGCTGTGGCGGCAGCCAATGCCACTGTGGCAACCGCCGGTGCGCCAGGGACTTCGGTTGACATCGTCGTGGGAACGATTTCCAGCTGCCATGGCGCGGTGAATCTCCTGCATCTAGGGGCAGGATAGGCCCTCCGGGAACCCTTGAACGTTCTATATTTTGGTACGGTAAGGGTTTCCTGAACGCCGGGAGAAGGTATGGATCGCCGTACGGAGCTGGACGTCATCATTGTGGGTGGGGGGCCTGCGGGGCTGTGCGCCGCCATGTACGCCGGACGCGGGCTCTTACGCTCGGTCCTAATCGAGCGGGGCATTCCAGGCGGAGAGCTGCTGAATACCGAGTGGATCGATGATTACCCCGGGTTCGAGCACGTCCTCGGACGCCAGCTCGCCGATCTGATGACAGCGCACGCGGTGAAGTTCGGCGCCGACATCCGGCAGGACACGGTAGATACAATCCTCCGCCGGGACGACGGGATCTTCGAGGTGACTACGGCCTTGGGACACATCTACGAGGCCCCCGCCGTCATTTTGACCGCCGGCGGCACGCCCACGAAGCTGGAGGTTCCCGGTGAGCTGGAGTATGCCGGTCGAGGGGTCTCCTATTGCGCAGTGTGCGACGGGGCTTTCTTCAAAGGCGAAATCCTTGCTGTGATTGGCGGTGGTGATGCGGCAGTCGAAGAGGCCGATTACCTCACCCGGTATGGTCAGAAGGTATACGTCATCCACCGTCGGGATCAGTTTCGGGCCTCCAAGATCCTGCAGGAACGCCTCTTTGCCAACCCGAAAATCGAGGTGATCTGGAACAAGCGGGTGCGTGAGTTCAAGGGTACTCCCGCCGGGCTTCAGACCGTCGAGCTGGTGGACACGCTCACTGGCGAGCCCTCGTCGCTCGCGGCAACTGGTGCCTTTGTCTTCATCGGCTTCCGGCCGAACACGGGCTTGGTCAAGCAGCACGCGGAGCATGATCCGAGCGGTTATCTCATCACCGACGACCGGATGATGACCTCCATCCCCGGACTGTTCGCGGCCGGCGACGTGCGCTCGCAGTTGACCCGTCAAATCACCACTGCGGTTGGCGACGCCACTACGGCGGCGATAGCGGTGGAGAAGTATCTCGCTGAACGGAAGACCCGTCTTGCAGCAAAGGCCCAGGTCGGTGTCTAAGCTGGAGGTCGTGGTCATTCCCAACGGGCAGTTCGTGGAGAACTGCTATCTCGTTGCTGACACCGACCTGGAACAGGCGGTCATCATCGACCCAGGTGAGGAGTCAGCCCGATTCCTTGCCGAGCTGGGCCGGCGCGGCTGGTCCCTCCAGGCTATCTGGCTCACCCACGCCCACATCGACCACATCATGGGAGTCAGCGCGGTACACGCTGCCACCGGTGCGCCGATCCATTTGCATCCGCTCGACCGTCCCCTGTACGACGCGCTGCCCGCATACGGCGGCTGGGTAGGTATGCGGTTGGAGGCTCCTCCCGCGCCTCAGGTGGAGCTCACCGTCGGGCAGGTGCTTCGCATCGGCCAGCATGGCTT
>DASRIN010000012.1:0-4550 GCA_035649975.1 Gemmatimonadales bacterium | reverse complement strand
AATGTCGCGCTGGGGTGGAATGACGGCGCTCCCTGGATCCAGCGCGGCCGGATCCGCTGGCGGGAAGCCCGGAACCGAACCGCCGACCTGCTACGTGACTTCGAAGTGCTTGCCACCAGTCCGGACACCAAGGCTGGCGCGTTGAGCGGCGGCAACCAGCAGAAGCTCATCGTTGCCCGGGAGCTGGCCCGCATTCCAGCGGTTCTGGTGGCCGAAAACCCTACCAGAGGCCTCGATGTCAGCGCCACCGCATCGATTCATGCCCGCATTCGGGCGGCAGCGGGCGGCGGTGCCGCGGTGCTGTTTCACTCCAACGATCTCGACGAAGTCCTGCATCTGGCCCAGCGGGTCGTGGTCATGTCGCGGGGACTGCTGACCGAAGCACCGGCCAGCGCCTCGCGGGCCGAGATCGGCAGCATGATGCTTCGGACGGAAGCTCCCGGGTGATCCGGATCTGGTGGGGGTTGCTGGCCATTCTCCTGGGGCTCGCTGTCCTGGCGGGCTGGCTGGAGGCCATGGGCTACGATGCGCCGCTTGCTCTCGGAGCACTGTGGACCGGCGCATTCGGCTCGTGGTACAACTTCACCTCTGCGACGCTAGTGCGCTCGGTGCCCCTGATCCTGATCGGGCTCGGCATTGCCACGGCATTTCGCGGCGGCGCATTCAACATCGGGGCCGAAGGCCAGTTCTACGCCGGGGCCATCGCAACCACCTGGGTGGGGCTGCACGTAACTGCGGGGCCGGGCATACTCGCGCTGGTCCTGCTCCTCATCACTTCCGCCATTGCGGGAGCTGCCTGGGTCGCGGTGCCGGTCTGGCTCAAGCTGCGCTTCGGGGTGATCGAGGTCATCAGTACTCTGCTGCTCAACTTCGTCGCCGAGGCAATGGTCAGTCTGCTGGTGCAGGGGCCGCTGCAGGAGCGCTCGGGGATCTATCCTCAGAGCGATCTCATCCTCGATACGGCTCGCCTTCCGCTTATCGGTGGGCGGCTGCACGCCGGGTTCCTGCTGGCTTTGGCCGCGGTCGTCGTCCTCTGGTATCTGTTTGCCAGAACCATGTGGGGTTTTCGGCTCCGCGCGGTGGGGCTCAGCCCTCGCGCGGCCGAAGTGAGCGGTAGCATCGACAGCTCCAAGATGGCGGCCACGGCACTGCTCTGCTCCGGTGCGCTCGCGGGCCTGGCCGGAGGAGTCGAAGTGAGCGGCGTGAGCTACGCATTGTACCAGAATCTCTCGCCCGGATACGGGTTCACCGGCATCGCTGTCGCCCTATTGGGCGGACTCCACCCCGTCGGCGTGCTGATCAGCGGCATCTTCATCGCGGCCCTGGAAGCCGGAGCCGGCGCCATGCAACGCGATGCCGGGGTTCCGTCGGTCGCCGTCTACGTGGTCGAAGCCATCATCATCGTCGTCGCCGCCCTTGCGACTACCCCGAAGGGTGGCCTGATGACCACTCAGGTGATCCGGCGCATCCGCCCCCGAGCGGCGAGGGCGCGAGCCTGATGGATCCTCTTCTGCTCCTGACCGGGTTTCTTGCCGCCGCGGTTCGAGTGGCCACCCCACTTCTCTTCGCTGCCACCGGCGAGACGGTGACCGAGCGGTCAGGGGTGATCAACCTTGGGATCGAAGGGCAGATGCTGGCCGGTGCGCTGGCTGCCGCACTCGGTGCCTCCGCCTGGGGGCCGTGGGGTGGCCTCGCGGCCGGTATGTTTGCCGGCATGATGATCGCCGCCGGATTCGCGGCACTCGCCATCGGCGTGCGGGCAGACCAGATCATCGTCGGTACCGCGGTTACCCTCGCAGCCGTGGGCCTGACCGGCACGATCTACCGGCAGGCATATGGAGTGGAGGGCGCCGGACTCAGTATCCCCACGTTCTCGTCGCTCCCGTTGCCGGGGCTGTCCCGGATCCCGGTGCTCGGGCCTGCGCTGTTCGATCAACCAGTGCCGACCTATCTCGCCGTTGCGGGGTTGCCACTGATCTGGTGGGGACTCTTTCGAACCCGTTGGGGACTGGCCTTACGGGCTACGGGTGAGGCCGCCGCAATGGCGCGAGCGGTCGGGGTGAGAACCGGCCTGATTCGCACTATCGCTACCGTCGTGGGCGGAGGCTTCTCGGGGCTGGGAGGGGCGACCCTGGTTCTGGCTCAGGTCGGCACGTTCACCGAGCGGATGACCGCCGGCAGGGGTTTCCTGGCCATCGCCATTGTGGTGCTGGGCCGCTGGCATCCGATCGGGGTGGCTCTGGCTGCACTGCTCTTTGGCCTGGCAACTGCACTCCAGTTCCTGTTCCAGGCATTGGGGGTGAAGGCTCCCTACCAGCTCTTCCTCATGTTGCCGTACCTGCTCACGCTGCTGGCCCTGGCGGGCGCGGTTGGCCGGGTACGCGCTCCCGGTGACCTGGGGCGCTGACGCCGTCGCCCGCCGCGGCAGCCAGCGCGTCTCGCGTCCCGACGATCATCTCCCGAACCCTGGCTTTCAGCGCGGGCACATCGTCCAGCGTCATTCCCTCGGTCTCGACCGGCGGAAGCACCCGAACTACTGCCGCCGAGCGGCCGAACCGCCAGCCGTGCTTGGGCAGCGCCGTGCTGGTGCCGGAGACGGCGAGCGGCAGAATGGGGACGCCGGCCTCGATGGCCAGACGGAAGGCGCCGTCCTTGAAGGGGAGTAGCTCCGCGGTCTTGGAGCGGGTCCCTTCGGGGAAAATCATGACCGACACCCGCCGACGCAGCACCTCCCGGCAACGTTCCATCGCCTCGACCGCGCTGGGGCCGAAACCTCGCTTGACCGGAATGTCTCCCGCCAGCCACATCATCCAGCCCATCACCGGAATCCGAAACAGCTCGGCCTTGGAGAGCCACTTCATTTCCCAGGGGAGATGGCTGATCAGCAGAATGTCGGCAAAGGATTCGTGATTGGATACCACGACGAAAGGACGTCTCGGGTCGGGCGGGAGCTTGCCGGAGTAGCGGAAGCGCCACAGTGGGTTGAGCGCCGCCATTACCGGGCCGATGCGACGAAATAGATAACCAGTGAGATAGCGACCCTTGTCGAAGGGTGCGGTGAGGATTCGGAGCACGAGCATGAGCGGGAACCAGACCAGGATGCAGACCACCAGGACCATCCAGGCCCACACCGACAGAATTGATTGCCAGAGGCGCGACATGCTGCTCTATTCCGGGCTGAGGACATCGGCAGTCGCTAACCTACTGCAAGCCGGGACGGAGGGACAAGGGTGAGTAACGGCACATCCGCGTTCGAGCCAGACGTCCCGGAGCCAACACCCGCGGCAGATCAGGCTGATGCCCAGCCTGATATCGGCAAGCTGGGCGAGGCGCTCCGAGAAAGACTCGAGATCCGTTCCGTTGCCATTACCGGCCTCTTCATACTGGCGCTGTTCTATACCCTGTATTTCGCGAAGGCATTTTTCCTTCCCATTGTCCTCGCAGTGCTTCTCGACTTCCTCCTGAGCCCGCTGATTCGCGGGCTCAAGCGTGCTCGGATCCCCGAGCCGGTGAGCGCGGCGCTGGTGATCATCGCGCTCCTGGGAACCGCCGGCTTTGCGGGGTACGGACTGATAGGGCCGGCCAAGGAGTGGGCGGGCCGGCTGCCGGCGAGCATGCGCGAGGCCGAGGCCCGGCTGAGCAAGCTGCGGCGCCCGGTGGAACAGGTCAGCAAGACCGCGGAGCAGGTGGAAGAAGCCACCACGATGGACAAGCCGGAAAAAACTCAGGAGGTGGTGGTCAAGGGGCCGTCACTCACCGAACGACTCTTTGGAACCACGCAGACCATCGTAGCCAGCATGGTAGAGGTGATCATACTGCTCTACTTCCTGCTCGCCGCCGGAGACCTCTTTCTCCAGAAGCTGATCAAGGTCCTGCCCCAGTTCCGGGACAAGAAAAAGGCTGTCACCATCGCCCGGGAGACCGAGGCATCCATCTCCACTTATCTGGTCACGGTCACGCTCATGAACGTCGGGCTCGGCATCACCGTAGCCCTGGCGATGTTCCTGTTGGGAATGCCCAACCCGCTTCTGTGGGGAGCTATGGCTGCTGTGGTTGAGTTTGTTCCCTACCTGGGGGCGACCGCTTTGGTTGCGGTGCTGAGCCTTGCGGGTCTGGTGGCGTTCGAACAAGTAGGTCATGCCTTGCTGGTACCCGCTACTTACCTCGGCGTCAACATACTGCAATCCCAATTCATCTATCCGCTGGTGCTGGGGCACCGGCTGACCCTGAATCCGGTGGCGATCCTCGTCGGGCTGGTGTTCTGGTGGTGGATCTGGGGCGTCCCGGGAGCGTTTCTGGCGGTGCCGCTGCTCGCGACCTTCAAGATCTTCTGCGATCACATCGAGGCGCTGGCGCCGATCGGCGAGTTCTTGGGAACCTGAGTCGTGCCGGCCGATCGCCTGACCCTGGAAGAGCGTGCCCGGCTGGGCAGTCTGGCAGCCCTGGTCGATTGCGAGCGGGTCCGACTCTATCGCTCAGCGACGGGCGGCGTCCCAGGATTATTCCGCGGCATCGTGCTCGGGCTCAGCCGCCACCGCGCCGTCGCCCTC
>DASRIN010000011.1:0-2898 GCA_035649975.1 Gemmatimonadales bacterium | reverse complement strand
GTTGTTCATGGCAGCCGGGTTGAGCGTGAAGTCGGTTCGATGCCCGGCGTCTTCCAGTTCTCCGTGGATGAGAAGCTCGATCGCGAGGTGGACACGATCCAATCGCGCGGCATCCCGGCCGTCATTCTATTCGGGATCCCGGCCCGAAAGGACGAGGCAGGATCAGAGAACTTCTCCGACGACGGCATCGTGCAGCAGGCGCTTCGCCGGATCCGGGAGCGCCATCCCGACCTCCTGCTGATCACCGACGTCTGCTGCTGTGAGTACACCAGCCACGGCCACTGCGGTGTGGTTCGTGATGGATCGGTCGACAACGATGCTACGCTTGAGGTTCTCGGCCGAGCAGCGGTGACCCACGCCCGCGCCGGTGCCGACATGGTGGCGCCCAGCGGAATGATGGATCGGATGGTAGCCGCCATCCGAGGCGCGCTCGACGCGGCCGACTACGGCGACACCGCCATCCTGAGCTATGCCGTCAAGTATGCCAGCGCTTTCTACGGCCCTTTCCGGGAAGCGGCGGACAGTGCACCTGCGTTCGGGGACCGGCGGCAGTATCAGATGGACCCGGCCAACCTGCGCGAGGCCCTGCTCGAGGCAGCGCTGGACGAGTCTGAAGGCGCCGACTTGCTGATGGTGAAGCCGGCACTGGCCTATCTGGATGTGGTCCGTGCCGTTCGAGAGCGCACTCAGCTGCCGCTGGTGGCCTACAACGTGAGCGGCGAATACGCGATGGTGAAGGCTGCGGCCCGGCACGGCTGGATCGACGAGTGCCGCGTGGTGCTCGAGGCCCTCACCGGAATGCGGCGCGCCGGCGCCGACGCCATCATCTCCTATCACGCCAAGGACGCCGCGCTCTGGCTGCGCAGCGAAGAGGCCCCATGACGGAGGTCCAGGCGGCGCAGCACTCCACCACCATTTCGGAGCGCCTCTTTGCGGCTGCGCAGCGGCTGCTCCCTGGCGGCGTCAACAGTCCGGTCCGCGCGTTCAAAGGCGTCGGTGGTAGCCCCCGCTTCATTGACCGGGGTCAAGGGCCCTTCCTTATAGATGTCGACGGCAACCGGTACGTGGACCTGGTGCTCTCCTGGGGCCCCCTGATCCTGGGCCACGCCCATCCCGAGGTTCTCGAGGCTGTGGTCGGCGCGGTAAGCCGAGGCACGACCTTCGGCGCTCCGACCGAGCTGGAGCTGCGGCTTGCCGAACGGGTCGTAGCCACATTTCCCGGTCTCGAGATGGTTCGCTTTGTGAGCTCCGGCACCGAGGCGTTGATGAGCGCGGTACGCCTGGCCCGAGCCGCAACCGAGCGGCGGCTGATTCTCAAGTTCGACGGCTGCTACCACGGCCACGCCGATGGGCTGCTCGCGGCCGCCGGCTCCGGAGTCGCGACTCTGGGTCTGCCGGATTCGCCCGGGGTTACCCGCGCAACTGTGGCCGACACCCTGGTTCTCGCCTACAACGATCTTGCCGGGGTGGAGACACTGTTCTCCGACCGGGGCCCCGAAATCGCGGCCGTCCTGGTTGAGCCCGTGGCCGGGAACATGGGGGTGGTGCCACCACTCCCCGGATTTCTCGAGGGGCTCCGGCGAGTCACCCATCGCTACGGGTCGCTGCTCGTTTTCGATGAGGTCATGACTGGCTGGCGAGTACACCCGCAAGGGGCCCAGGTGTTGTACGGCATCATTCCCGATCTCACCTGCCTGGGGAAGGTGGTCGGCGGTGGGCTGCCGGCGGCTGCATTCGGAGGAAGCCGGGATCTGATGCAGTTGATTGCTCCCGCGGGGCCGGTCTACCAGGCGGGCACCCTCTCGGGCAATCCAGTTGCGATGGCTGCGGGACTCGCCACCCTGGAGGTACTCGGGCGCGCGGGGACATGGCAGCAGGCGGCCGATTGGGCTTCGGCGGCGGCCACTCTCATCAGCTCGGCGGCCGAGCGGGCTGGCGTCCCGCTCATTGTTCAGCGGGTTGGCACGATGCTCACTCCATTTTTCACCGCCTCGCCGGTGCGCACCTTTGCGGAAGCCAAGTTGACCGACCGCGACGGCTATCGCCGGTTTTTCCATGCCATGCTGGATTCCGGCTTCTACTTTCCTCCCTCGGCGTACGAGGCTGCGTTTACCTCGGTGGTCCATGGGGATGCCGAGCTGGAGGTCCTGGGGAACGCGCTCGGAGCAGCATGGCATCAGTAGCGATCGTTGGTGGCGGGGTCACCGGCCTCACTGCCGCTTATTGCTTGAAGCAGCGGGGCAGCCGGGTCGTGGTGTACGAAGCCACCGATCGAGCTGGTGGGGTGATTCGGTCCGAACGTCGCGACGGCTATCTGGCTGAGCTCGGACCCAACTCCATGTCGGCCGTTCCACCCGAAGTCACCGGGCTGCTGAGCGCGCTCCAGCTGGATGCTTCCAGGATCACGGCCTCGCCGGCCGCGCGGACTCGCTACATCGCACGGCGAGGAAAGCTCATCCCGCTGCCGCTCAGTCCCTCCGAGTTACTCACCACCCGTCTCCTCTCGAACTCGGCGAAGCTGGCGGTATTCGGCGAGCCGCTGGTAGAGACCAGTGATTCACCAATGGACGAGAGCGTCGCCGCCTTCTTCCGCCGGCGCTTCAACCAGGAAGTGCTCGACTACGTGGTGAATCCCTTCGTGGCAGGCATCTTTGCGGGCGATCCAGAGCAGCTCTCGGTCCGGCACGCTCTGCCTCAGCTTCATGCCCTGGAGCGAGACCACGGCTCAGTGGTCAAAGGGTTCATGCAGGCCGCCAAGCGACCGACGACGCTGATATCCTTCCGCAACGGCCTCCAGGAAATAACCGATGCTCTGGCGCGGGAGCTCGAATCCGAGCTGCGTCTTCGGTCGCCGGTCACTCAGCTGCGTACCGGGACCAAGGGATGGACAGTAGGTGC
>DASRIN010000010.1:0-2950 GCA_035649975.1 Gemmatimonadales bacterium | reverse complement strand
GTGTCCAGCTTGGCCTTGCCCCGGAGTATCGCGCGTACCTCCCCTTCGGCAGTGCTTACCCGATAGACCGAGCCATCCCGTTCGAGTACGGTGCCGATCGGTAGACTCACCAGGGCACGGGTGCGCTGGCTATGGCCTCGTCCAGCGCGGCTTTCACATCGTACAGCGAGAGGCCCTCCAGCCGAGCGCTTGCCTCCTCCGGAGTGCGCCCCCAGGCCAGGGTCTCGGACTCCAGATGACCGACCGGCCGGTCTCCGCCCGGCGACCAGCGCACGAACAGCAGCGCCGCGCCGTAGAGCCCCCGCAGGTCCGGCTCCTCCTCGACATAGATCGCGACCGAATAGGGCTGCCCATCGCTGCCGCTGAAGGCGGCCGCCCGGTCGTGCTTCTGCATATATCCGCCCAGCGTGAACTCACTCACCTGCCCGGCACCGACTCGCGAATAAGGTTTCCCAGGATGAACGCGATGTTGGCCGGACGTTCGGCCAACCGTCGCATGAGATAAGGATACCATTGGGTGCCGAAGGGGATATAGACCCGCATGTTGTACCCGGCCTGGCGCAGCCGGGTCTGGAGGTCGCGCCGTACACCGTACAGCATCTGAAATTCGAATCGCTCCGCCGGGATCTGCCGCTGTTGGGTGAACCGGCGGGCGTGCTCGAGGATGGTCTCGTCATGGGTGGCGATCCCGGGATAGTTCCCGTTCAGCAGCAGCCGCTCCATTAAGAGCACATAGTTGCGGTCGACATCCTTCTTGTCGGGGAACGCCACCTCGGGGGGCTCCAGATAAGCGCCCTTGCAAAGACGCACCCGGGCCCGGCGGGCGACGAGGTCCTCGATGTCGCGCTCGGAGCGGCGCAGAGCGGATTGGATGACGACCCCACAGTGCTCCGGGTAGGAGTTGAACAGCCGTCCGGTGAAGAAGTTCAGGGTCTTCTGGGTGTAGTCCGAGCTCTCCATGTCCAGCCGGACAAAGCCATTCAGCTGCTTTGCCCGGTCCAGGATCTGCTCCATGTTCCGGTAGCAGAGGTCTTCCGAGATGTCGAGACCCATCTGGGTCAGCTTGACCGAGACGTTGACCTCCTGTCCGGCCTGGGCCAGGCGGTCCAGCATCTGGAGGTACTGGTCCCGCGCCGCGACCGCCTCGGACTCGACGGTGACGCTCTCGCCCAGGAGATCGAGCGAAGCGGTGATCCCTCGCTGAGCCAGCTCGCGAGCCGCCTGCACTGCCTCATCGATAGTCTCACCGGCTACAAATCGCGAAGCAAACTTCCGGGCCAGTCGGTTGCGTCGAACGAAGTCGAAGATCTTCCGCTGCTCCGACAACCAGAGCAGGCTTTGACGCATGAGCAGGTGGATGCTCCGGGTTGAAGTGCGGGGAAAACCTATCAGGGAACAGGGACCGGGGACCAGGGACATCGTCATTGGTCCCTACCCTGTGACACCCGTCACGGGCTCTCGGCCCGATTCTGATATTCTCGATTGAGGACTCATCTGCAATCTCATTTCGGGCGGAACCATGGCGACACGACAGCGGCGGTGGCGGCGGGTGGAGAAGAAGGTGATGAAGCGCATGCGCAAGTCGCCCGCTCCCGCGCCGGAGGTGATCAGCGATCCGGTCGAGTCGGCCCAGGCAGCCGGGCTTCGCTATGTGAGCGACACCCAGCCCGGCATCCGGCGGAAGCGGGCGGGAAAGGGCTTCGCCTACGTGGGAGCTGATGGCAAGACCATTCGGGACGCCAAGGAGCTGGCCCGGATCCGCTCGCTCGCCGTACCCCCGGCATACACCGACGTGTGGATCTGCCCCAGTCCCAATGGCCACATCCAGGCCACCGGCCGTGATGCTCGAGGCCGCAAGCAGTATCGCTACCATCCGAAATGGCGGGAGGTGCGGGACGAGACCAAGTTCGGCCGGATGCTCATTTTCAGTCAGGCACTGCCGAAGATTCGCACCCGCATCGAGCGTGATCTCGGCCTCTCGGGGCTGCCCAAGGAGAAGGTGCTCGCCACCGTGGTACGCCTGCTGGAGTGCACCTGTATCCGGGTGGGCAACGACGAGTACGCCAAGGCAAACCGGTCCTTTGGCCTGACCACGCTGCAGGACCGGCACGTAGAGGTCTCCGGCTCGAATCTTCGGTTCGAGTTTCGGGGCAAGAGCGGCAAGACCCACAAGGTGGACCTGAATGATCGCCGGCTGGCCCGCATCGTAGAGCGCTGCCAGGATCTGCCGGGCGAAGACCTGTTCCAGTACCTCGATGACGAGGGAGTGCGGCAGACCATCGGCTCGGGCGACGTGAACGACTACATCCGGGAGATTTCGGGCCAGGAGTTCACCGCCAAGGACTTTCGCACCTGGTCGGGAACCATTCTCGCCGTGGATGCGCTGACCCAGGTGGGAGAATGGACCTCCCAGCGCCAAGCCAAATCCAATGTGCTACGGGCCATCGATCGGGTGGCCGAGCAGCTTAACAACACCCGGGCCGTGTGTCGGAAGTATTACGTCCATCCGGCGGTCTTCGAGACTTACCTTGCCGGCACCATGCTGGTGCATCTCCAGAACGGCACGAAGCCGTCGGCCACCCAGGATCTGACCTCTGAGGAGATGGGCGTGGTGCGGCTGCTGCAGAAGGTTGGATCTAACGGGAACGGCGGCAAAAGCGGAAGCAACGGAAAGAGCGGCACTAAGTGACCAGCCGCCTTTCACCTTTCACTTTTCACTTTTCACTTTTCTTAGTCGCCTGCTCCTCTCCCCGTGCTAAGGCAACGCCTCCCAACTGGAGTCAGGTTCCTGTCTCCATCGAGGTCCGCCTGGCCCAGGGCGCGCCCGGGTCCGGACTGGAACCAGCCACAGTGTTTGGTCAAGGGAAGACAGTGTACCTCCAGCCGAAAGCAGAGCTCTCCAACAGCGATATCACCCGGGTCGAAGCGGTGAAGACCAGGATTGGAGAGG
>DASRIN010000009.1:0-2200 GCA_035649975.1 Gemmatimonadales bacterium | reverse complement strand
GCCGTCGGTCGGCCACCAGTATGCGCGGATCGCTTCCTTTCCGCTGAGCGGCAGACGGCCGGGAGGAATCAGCACGGCTGCCGTGTCCAGGGTCGCGTGCACTCCCGCAGTATCATCCGCGAGCCAGGCGCGCACATATTCCGTCCTCATAGCTTCGATGGCGCTCGAATCACGTGTCGTCAGCTTCAATGATTCGGCTGCGGACGAGTGACAGGCGATCTGGAATGCCATCGCGGAGACAAGCGGCAAGCTGCCTGGGAGCCGAGGTGCGGACATGAGCCGGCCGGAGTCAAAGGATACCGGACCCTACGCCTCGCCAATCCTGGCGGTTTCTGGTGTCTCGCGGGCGCGGCTTGCGGAACGGAATGCCAGGCCGATCTTCTAGACCCAAGCGAGGCATCTTTTCGGCAACGAGCGAAACTCCGGAGGCGGTGTGAAGCTGCTCCCAGGCTGGATGCTTGTGGCGGCTCTCGGCACGTTGACTGCCACCCAGTGGCTCGAGGCGCAGTGGCCAGCCGAGATTGTTCCCGGCGCCCGGGTCCAGGCCCGATTGCCGGAGATGCAGTATCAGAAGGGCAACCAGCGCGGGCACCTCCTTCGGGGACGGGTCTCGGGACTCTCATCCGATACCCTTTACCTCGCCATCACCGACAGCGTCGGGCAACTCGCCGTTCCCCGCCATCTGATCCAGCGGCTCGACTACAGCCGCGGGGTTCCGTCGCGACTCTCTAGCGCACTGACCCGAGGCCTGGTCGGCGGCGCCGTCCTGGCGGCCACGCTGGCTTTGTTGAACGAGGTGCAGGAGGACCCCAGTACCAGCACCGGAGACGTGGCACTCATTGGTGCAGCCATCGGATTCGGAACCGGCGCTATCCTGGGCGCAATTTTCCCCACCGAGCGATGGAAATCCGTCAAGCTGGGTGTAAGAATCGAGAGGTAACCCTGCGCCGGACGCTGCTGATGATGTCGGCGCTGGTGTGGGTGGCGGAGCTTTCCCAGCGTACATGAGCGTCACCGACAGCTTCCGGACCTTCACCTTGGAGCAGCTCCAACGCTGTGCCCAAGGCATTCGCGCCCGCAGCATGTTCGGCGGGGTCGGCATTTATGCGGGTGATCTCTTCTTCGCCCTCATCGACAACGACACACTGTACTTCAAGGTGGATGACTCCACCCGGCCGAAGTTCATCAGCGCGGGCCTGCAGCCGTTTCGTCCCTACGGCAACGACGGCGAGGTAATGCAGTACTACCAAGTGGCCGCAGAGGTCCTCGAGGATGTCGACGCGTTAGGCGAGTGGGTA
Source organism: Gemmatimonadales bacterium (assembly GCA_035649975.1). Taxonomy (GTDB): domain Bacteria; phylum Gemmatimonadota; class Gemmatimonadetes; order Gemmatimonadales; family GWC2-71-9; genus CAVVWJ01. The sequence continues at coordinate 902 of DASRIN010000009.1, read as the reverse complement.
GAAGACGCGATCGGGGTGGCACGGCGGGCACGTCGGTCTAAGGCTCCAGGTCGGGCGCCCGACAGTGGACACTGAAGTCGACGCTGATGGTTCCGTCCCCTTCTGCAATGAGTGTCCGTGGATTTGGGGCTGCCACCTGGCACTGGGGCGGGGCCAGCAGGGTCACCTCGACCTCGCCCGGCTTGAGCCCACTGAGGGTGAGCCGTCCCGACGGCGGTACGTCGGTTACCCGACTCTCGCCATTCAGCTCGCGGCTCTGGATTTGGAAGCGTCCGAAGGTGTACCCATCACTCACGATGGTGATGGCTAGAACTCCATCACTGCTGACGAACAGAGCCCATTGGTCGCAGCCGAGCAGAGTTCCCCCGCCCGCAGCGCTCAAAGCGACTCGCAGAAGAAAACTCGCGTTCCGGATGGACATAGGGCCCCTTCACAAGATATCGCCCGAAACGGGGCCCACAACGGCAATCTCGACAAGCCCCCTAATGCGACGCACCTTTGCCGTATCGGGAGTCGCTATGCGCGAGCGTGGGACATTGGCTATGCTGATCCGTCTGTTTCCTCTCCTCACCGGGCTTGTGGGCTGTGGCTCCAACGGGCCCAGTGACTTGCCGGTGGCAGACCTGCTGATACGCACCGACAAACCGGTCTATTCCTTAGCGCAGGATCAAGCAGCTCAACCTACTCTGGTGAACCAGGGCACGGTGCCGATCTACGCGCCGATGAACGAGTACGTCTACGTCGAGCAGTGGAGCGGCGAGGACTGGATCAACCGGATACCGTGGTTCGTCGTCGATGGCCATGGTCCCAGCTTCCCCATAGCGGCAGGCGACAGCCTGGCGGCGCCCCCGATGGACTTCGAGTACGTGAACAACCGGGCCGGCATCTACCGCTTCGTCTTC
>DASRIN010000008.1:0-3932 GCA_035649975.1 Gemmatimonadales bacterium | reverse complement strand
GACGTCACCGGTGCGGAGCGCTTCCACGCCTGCGGAGTCATTCATGGAAGACGCGACCAGGCTGGAATCCCCTCTCAACGCCTCGACGATGTCAGCCACCGCAGGGCCGTTACCTACGACCCCGACCACGGTGCGCTCCGGGCTCCGGTTCCGGAAGGCGATCCCCAGGCCGGCAGCGAGCAACACCGGGAACACGAAGACCCAGAACACCGCTTCTGGCTCGCGAAAGAACTCCCGGTAGCGGACCCGGGTCAGCTGCACCAGCGGGTGATCGGTCCAGCGCCGCTCACTCATCGCGCAGATGCCTGCCCGTCAGCGACACGAAGACGTCTTCCAGAGTGGCGGAGTGAGTCCGCAGCTCGGCCAGCTGAGCCCCCTGGCGGCGAAGCTCCTGCAGCAGGGCCGGCATCGTCCGGTGAAGCTCCTCCACCTGAAGGCGGTAGGTGCCGTCGCGCCGGTCGGCGGCGCAGACCCCTTCGATGCCGCGGAGCGGATGCTCGTCGAAGGCCTGAGGACCGGCGAGAGCAAACTCCAGCACATGCTCGGCGCGAAGACTCGCCACCAGCTCCCTCGGCGTGCCGAGCGCGATGATCTTTCCCTGATCTACGATCGCGACCCGGTCGCAGAGCCGCTCGGCTTCTTCCATGTAATGGGTGGTGAGCAGAATGGAGCGGCCGTCAGCCTTGAACGCCTCGATCAGTTCCCACAGCTGGCGGCGGGACTGGGGATCGAGCCCGGTTGTTGGCTCGTCGAGAAATAAAAGCTCCGGGTCGCCAACCAGGGCGCAGGCGAGGGCGAGACGCTGCTTTTGACCGCCCGAGAGCTGGCCCACCCGGGAGGCGGCCTTATCCTGCAACTGCACCATGGCAATGACGTCCTCCGGTCGAGGCCCGCTTGCATAGAAGCTACGGAACAGTTGCACTGTCTCCGCCACGGTGAGCTTCTCGGAGAACTGGGTCTCCTGCAGGGAGATACCCAGCAGCTCGCGAAGCGCCCTGTCGTCGCTCCCCCACCGCCGACCGAGCACGACCACGTCCCCATCATCCGGAGTATTGAGACCTTCGCAGATCTCGATGGTCGTGGTCTTGCCCGCCCCGTTGGGGCCGAGCAGGCCGAAGCACTCCCCGGCATAGATCTCCAGATCGAGGCCGTCCACCGCGACCACATCGTGGTAGACCTTTCGAAGCTTTCGTACCTGGAGCGCAATGCCTTGATGGTTGGTTCGCATCCGAGGAACTTAACGCCGCCGGAACACAGGAGGCGCCGTCCCTCGAGTCACTCTCGGGGAGGCTTGAGCCAGGTGTTGCGGATGGTGTCCCAGGCGCGCTGCCACTCGTCGGGCCTTACCAGCAGGACGTAGCCGGTAAGCACACCTGCCATGTATACAGCGGTCTGGACCAGCGGGGAGGGGTCGGAAGCAATCAACAGCATGATCGTTTACCTCGTGATTCCGGCGTTCTGAAACAGTTGCGCATGGAGGGCCTGGGTGATCCGCTCCCGCGAATCCGCCAGGTGCGCCCGAGTGTAGGCATCGAGCTCGGATCGCCGGGCACGGTCGACTTGCGCTCCCAGATCGGCGAGCGTCGCCCGGGCCAGGGTCCGAGCATCCTCCGGTGTATCGGGCAGGGGGTTCACGATCATCCGGATGAGACTATTGAGATACAGCCGCTGCAGATCTCTCCGCACCGACGTGACATTCCGCACGCTGCCCGGCTTGCCATCCGTGCCCGGGTAGCCCGCTTCCGCCCAGATGGCCGCGGTGAGAATCCGGAATACCTCCGGGATGGTCACGGTTGGCTGTCCATCGCCTGCACGCAGCTCGGCATCCCGGATCCGTTCCAGGACCACCGGATCGAGCAGCTGGTTCAGCAGTGAACCTTGCTGGGTCATGGCCCAGTCATGCAGGGGAAAGTCGATTCGCCCGTCGGTACCGGGCATGGATCCCCAGTGTCTCCAGCGATTGGGACCCAAGTGGCTCAACAGCTCGGGGCTGAACCGGTAGGCCTTCTCGCCGAAACCGGCTTCCGCGATGAAGGCCAGGGCTCGGCGCTGTACTCCCGCCGGGACGGTAACGAACGCCGGTCGCGCTAGCGGGTCGCCCCGATGATCTCGTGCCGTGGTTGCCCCGCCGAGGTACTTGGTCGTGACCAGCATGGCATACCAGCGGTCATTCAAGAGGTCGGTGAAGGCGGTTCGCAGCCTGGCATAGCCCTGTCCCGGGGCCACCATGCGCGACGGCAGGGAATCGAAGAGGCTGTTGATCAGCGCGACCCTGTCCCGGGCCCACTCCAGCGGATCGTCAGTCTGGTCGTAACGCGACACCGTGGGATCGAGACCAAGTCCACCGAACCCCGCATCCTCGTCGGTGCCGTACAAGTGCGCCGGATCTGCGGCTTCTGCGGCAATTGCCCGGAGGCCCTTGGCTTCCGCGTCGGGGACCCATTCCCCATCCACAGCGCCGGCTCCTTTGGCGATCCCGGGTGCTCGACCGACGCCGAGCGGGGTGTAGCCGTAGCGTACGGCCCAGCGATCGTAGCTCCCGATGGTCGAGGCGTAGTAGTCGCCCTGCCGGCGCGGATCAAGCGACAGCGCCGGCGGGCTGTAATCCATGACCGAGACCCCGATGCCGTGCTTCCGGGTGTAGCTCCGGTCGCCCAACTGGGTGCGGGTAATTCCGGCCGAGCCCCTGAAGTTGTGCCTCAGGCCCAGCGTGTGACCGATCTCGTGCATGATGAGCGCCTTCAGAGCCTGGCCGATGTAGGCCTGGGTGGCGGCCCCGTCCGGCACGGCGGAACGACTGGCCAGGAGCGCACGAGTGAGCGTTCCCTGGCGCCGGAGGCCCTCGCTCAGACTACAGAGCCGGGTCTCGTCGGCACCGCTGGCTGCGGAGTCCTCGACAAACGTTGTGCGAACCACTGCCTGTGGTCCGGTGTACTCTCCCGACTCGCCCCGCCAGGCCTGGATCCAGGCCGCGGAGACCAGAACGTCTGCGTTCAGGATCTCGCCGGTGCGGGGATCCACGTTGCTGGGACCGACCGCGTACACCGAGCGGTTGGTGGCGGTCCACCGCACCGTCGAATAGCGGGCGTCTTCAGCGTTCCACAGGCTGTCGTCGGGAGCGTCGAGCACCTGAATAGCGTTCCGGAAGCCGGCTTCCTCGAAGGCGCGGTTCCATTCCAGGATGCCCGCGCGTACCCAGGGCCTCCACTCCAGTGGAACGGTATGGTCTATGTAGTAGGTGATGGGCTTGACCGGCTCGCTCAGGGCGGCGCCGGGATCACGCTTCTCGAGCCGCCAGCGATTGATGAAGCGAACGAAGAAGCTCTCCGCCGTGTCGCGGGAGAAATCCTTGATCGCCGATACGAAATAACCCACCCGCTCGTCGGCGTAGCGGGGCCGCATTGGTGTGCTGGGGAGCTCGAGGAGAGAATAATGAACCCCCACCGGGATCCAGCGGTAGTCCGCGATCGACTCGAGTCCCAGATTGCGATTGGACTGGAAAGTCAGCCGAACCTGGGCCTCAAGGTTGCCGGCGAAAAGCTGGAGCTGCTCCAGGCTGGAGCGCTCCCGGTCGAGGAAGATGTTTCCTGACAGCTTGCGCTGATTGGCGACGCCCTGGAACAGAGAGCCGAGATCGGCCCAGTCGGAAAGCAGGAAGGGGGACAGGTCGATCAGAATCTCACCGTTGTCCCGCATGGTGGCGATGGCGAACGACTGGGCCACGGAGTGACCGAACGAGTAGGCGACCGCTCGGGCGAGAGGGGTGCCCGGCGTGGCAGCGTAGTGTGGGTTCACTACCCAGAGCTCGATCCGGTCGCCGGACCGGTGGAACCGAACCAGGTCGGATCGCAGCGAGCTGCCGCCATCAACTCCGAGCTCGCCGATACCCTGGGACAGCTGGGTAACGAGCAGGTAGTCCCGGTCGAGTTGGG
>DASRIN010000007.1:0-3641 GCA_035649975.1 Gemmatimonadales bacterium | reverse complement strand
CGCAACCGGGTGTTCGCGCATTTCCTCGGAACATCCGATGCCGCGGATGCTTTCAACGCGGCATTCAAGATTCCCAACTTCCTCCAGAATCTCTTCGGCGAAGGGGTGCTTTCTGCCTCCTTCATTCCGGTGTATGCGCGTTTGCTTGGCCAGGACGAGCGGGAAGAGGCCGGCCGGGTTGCAGGCGCGGTTTTCAGCCTGCTCGCTCTCACCAGCGCGGTGCTCGTGCTCCTGGGCATCCTGGCGGCTCCCGGCCTGCTTGCCGTCATTGCTCCCGGCTTCTCGGGCGAGAAGCGGGAGATCACCATCCGCCTGGTACGAATCCTCTTTCCCGGCGCCGGGCTGCTCGTGCTGTCGGCCTGGTGCCTCGGGGTGCTCAACAGTCACGGACGCTTCTTTCTGTCTTACACCGCTCCCGTGCTATGGAACCTGGCGATCATCGGGACCCTGATTGGATTGGGTCAGACCTCGGGAGGCTACACGCTGGCGGAATACGCCGCCTGGGGCTCTGTGGCCGGGAGCGCGCTTCAGTTCGGGGTCCAGCTTCCCCTCGTGCTCCGGCTTATGCACGGATTGCGGATCACCCTGCAACGGACCTCCTCGGCCGTACGCACCGTCATCCGGAACTTCTTGCCGGTGTTTGTGGGGCGAGGAGTGGTCCAGATCAGCGCCTATGTTGATACGGTGCTGGCCAGTCTCCTTCCTACTGGAGCGGTTGCCGCGCTCTCCTATGCCCAGGTGCTCTATACCCTGCCCGTGAGTCTGTTCGGCATGTCGGTCTCGGCAGCTGAGCTGCCGGCCATGTCGAGCTCGAGAGGGGAAGGGGACGAGCTCGCAGCTCAACTCCGCAGCCGGCTGGATCGCGGTCTGCGACAGATTGCCTTCTTCGTCATCCCTTCCGCCGTGGCGTTCCTGGCGCTGGGAGATGTGATTGTGGCAGCGCTGTACCAAACCGGTGAATTCACCAGAGCCACTACTGTCTATGTGTGGGGCATTCTGGCCGGGTCCGCGGTAGGGCTCCTGGCCTCGACCTTGGGCCGGCTCTATGCGTCGACGTTTTACGCCCTGCAGGATACCCGGGCTCCACTGCGCTACGCGGTCATCCGGGTCGTCCTTACCATCGTGCTGGGATATCTACTCGCCATACCGCTTCCGGGCTGGATCGGGGTGGACCAGCGCTGGGGGGCCGCGGGGCTGACCGTCTCGGCGGGCCTGGCAGGGTGGGTGGAGTTCGTCTTGCTCCGCAGAGCCCTGAGCGGCCGAATTGGGCACACCGGAATACCTGCGCGCCTGCTGGCCCGTCTCTGGGGGGGGGCCGCCGGGGCCTCCATCGCCGGTGCAGTCGTCAAGCTGGCTCTGGACGGCCAGCACCCACTGGTCGTCGCGTTATTTTCCCTGGGGATGTACGGTATCGCGTACTTCGCGATCACCGCTGAGCTCGGCGTTCCGGAAGCACGCCGGCTTCTGAAGCGAGTCCCCTGGTTCCGCAGCGCCTGACCTCAGTGCGGTTCTTCCCGGCGACACGGGTAAGCTGACGAGCACAGTGTGACCACGCCCCCACTTCCCGAAGCACTCCAGCGGAAGCTCGACACCCTTCCGGAAGGCCCTGGTGTGTACCTCTGGAAGGGCAGGGACGGGGAAGTGCTGTACGTCGGAAAGGCGAAGCGGCTGCGCAGCCGGGTACGCAGTTATTTCGCCACCGACTTCCCGGCCAGTCCGCGCAACCAGCTCCTGCAGCGGCTCATTGGAGACGTGGAAACGATCGTGGTGCCGAGTGAGCCCGGCTCGCTGATTCTGGAAAACAATCTGATCAAGGAGTATCGGCCCCGGTTCAATGTCCGCCTCAAGGATGACAAGAGCTATCCCTCGATTGCGGTCACTCTGGGTGAAGCATTTCCCCGAGTGCTGGTGACCCGCCGACGCGACATCCCGGGTGCCCGGTACTTCGGACCCTATACCGATGTCGGGCAGCTCCGAAGGACCCTGGCCATCATTCGGCGGCTGTACACCGTCCGGAGCTGCCATGACAAGCTTCCCGAGGAACGGCGCGAACGCCCCTGCCTGGATTACTACATCGGACGGTGCCGCGCTCCCTGCATGGGCTGGCACGACATGCCCGAGTACCAGCGCATGGTGGAGGATGTGGTCGACTTCCTGGAGGGGCGGACCCAGGATGTGCGGACTCGAGTGCGTGAGGCGATGCTGGAAGCCAGCGAGCGGGAGGACTTCGAGCGCGCGCGGGAGCTGCGGGACGCGCTGCGATGGCTGGACCGGCTGGAAGAGCCGCTCAGCGTCGAGATCATGGGCACTGGCAACGCGGATGTGATCGGGTACGCTCGCGACGGAGACGATGCTGTGGGGGTGCTGATCCGGGTGCGTGGCGGACGGGTGATCGGCCGGGAGCATCGCTTCCTGGAGGGAGTCGAGGAAGAGCAGGACAGTGCGGTCCTCAGTGCCTTTCTGGTCCGCTACTACGTGCCCGCCGACGACCGGGTTCGCCGGCTGGTGGTGCCCTTCCCACCGGACGAGTGGGATACCGTGCGTGAGCTGCTGCCCGGCACCGACTGGTCGGTGCCGCAGCGGGGCACCGCGCAGCGTTGGCTGGAGCTGGCGGATCAGAACGCGATGCATCTGCTGGAGAGCCTGCGGATAGAGTCCTTCGAGACCGAGGAGCGTGCCGAGGATCCGGTCTATGCCCTGGGCCGAGATCTGGGACTGAGTGCCGTGCCCCGCAGCTTCGTCACTATCGACATCTCCCACAACCAGGGCAGGGACACGGTGGGATCCCTGGTCTGGTTCGAGGCCGGGAGACCGCGGAAGAGCGAGTATCGCAAGTTCAAGATCCGCGGCCTGGGACAGCAGGACGACTACGCCGCCATCCAGGAAGTTCTCACCCGGTATCTCACCCGGCGACGTGAGGAGGAGCAGCCCATTCCCGATCTGGTGGTCATCGATGGAGGTAAGGGTCAGCTGAGCGCGGCCGTGGCGGCTGCGACCCAGCTGGGATTTCCTGATCTGCCGATCGTGAGCCTGGCCAAACGGGAGGAGGAAGTTTTTGTGCCCGGCCGGAGCGACAGCCTCAGGTTGCCTCGGCGAAGCCCATCTTTGCGCCTGTTGCAGCGGGCCCGGGACGAGGCGCATCGGTTCGGGCTGGCATACAACCGGAAACGCCGGACGCAGCGGACCATCACCTCCGAGCTGCTCAGCATTCCCGGCGTCGGCCCGACCAAGCGGCGGCGACTGCTGGAGCGTTTCGGCAGCCTGGCCGGGGTGCGCTCCGCCTCGGTTGCCGAACTCGCGTCGGTGCCCGGATTCTCGGTTCGGCAGGCAGAGCGGATCCTGGACCACTTGAAGACGGCCAACCCGCAGCGCTGATCCCTCCGGTCTCCAGGTTTGCCTGACGCTGACCGACCTGTCATATTCTAAGTCTATGTCCGATGGACGCTTTGCCATCCTCGACCCGGCCGCTGGCATCAGCGGAGACATGCTGCTCGGCGCCGTGCTGGCGGCGGGGGCTCCGGCGCAGTGGCTCCAGGCGGTCCCCGCCAGGCTGGGGTTCCCTGAGGTCCGGGTCGATGTCACGAGCGTGCTGCGGGGCGGTGTACAGGCCACCAAGGTAGACGTCGTCCTGCCCGGTGAGC
>DASRIN010000006.1:0-3981 GCA_035649975.1 Gemmatimonadales bacterium | reverse complement strand
GTGCTGGTGCTCCTGGGAGGCCTTGCGGCAGATATTACGGGGCCACTCTCCATTTCCCGCCGTCGCCTCAGCGTCGCCGCGCTAGGTGCCGGAGTGATTACCATGGCTGCGAGCACCATCGTGGCCTCCTTCATCCGGCTCCGGGATGGGCTGCACTGGCGACGGACAGAGCTCGGCCAGGTGATCGCTTTCGTACGAGACCATGGGGCCAGTCACCGTGTCTTTTTACTAAACTCCGGCCTTCGGGAATCGGTGATCGCGACATACTCGGGAGCCCAACCGGTGTCCCGACTCATGCACCTGGGTCTTCTGAATTCCGCTTACCAGGAGGCGATTCAATCACCGTCGCCGCTGCAGTACCACAGACCTCAGGACATGGCCGCCATAGAGCGCTACGTGCTTCGCACGGTTGTGGCGGACTTCCAACGCAACCAACCCCTGCTTCTGCTCGTGCGTGGCCCTGGGCCAGATCAACCCGATGACCCCACACCGGTCCTCTTCGAGCGCTGGGGGCGGTTTGATTACGTTGCCTACTTCAGCCGTGACTCCAGTTTCGCGCAGCTGTTCCGGCGCTACACCTATATCGGTACGATCGGCCACTACCATGCGTACCGTCGGCTGCGAGAAGGCGAAGCGCGAGTTCCGCCTCCTGCCCGTGCTGCTGCCGGCGCCGCTCCCAGGGAGACCAGTTGGTCCGATCTCCTCCTCGGGCCGGCGAACCGCAGCCTTCTTCTCTTCCTCATCTCCTTCTGTGTGGTCGCTGGACGGGTTGGTCGGAAACCCGAGCGCCGCGCCCATGATGACTCTTAGGAGACCCCAGGTCGCGCGGCCGCCCGCACCGTTCCTATGATCCGCTCCGCTTCCCTGCGACCACCTGGCAGCGCAACCCACGTCAAGGCATAGATGGCAGCGAATGCGGCGGCCTGCACGCCTAGCTCCCAGATTCGCACAGGCTGTTGTGTCGGTCTGGAGAGCATCACGACGAGGACGGTCGCCGCGGTAAGCGAAGCAGCCACAGGGCGAGCCAGCACGCTCAGCAGATCTCCGATTCTGAACGGAGAGCGGTGTAGGCACATGCTCAAGCCGGGCACCAACAACAGGCAATTTCCCGCCGCGACTGCTACTGCCACGCCATAAACGCCCCAGTGCGCACCCGCAATAACTGCCATGACCATGACCGCGGTGTACACCACACCCCAGCGCAACTGCTCCCGGCTACGACCCTCCGACAGGTAGAGCCATCCCAGTATCCGCATGACGCTGCTGGCGAGCGCGGCCACCACCAGCACACGAAAGATCGGTACGGACGCCCGCCATTGCTCACCGAACACCCCGACGATGACCAAGTCAGCCTGCAAGAGCAGGAAGACCAGGGCGGGGGTCACCATGGAGAAGATGGGAAGAAGCCCCACCCTGCAGGCCCGGCGGTAAGCATCGGGGTCGTCGCGAACCCGACTGAGACTGGAGACCGCTACCCCGACGAGAGGCGCATAGACCTGCTGGATAGGATATAAAGACCATCGCCAGGCACTATCGTACAGCCCCAGCGCGGTGGGCCCCCCCACGAACCCTACCACCACGTTGTCGCTATTGCGGCCAAAGTAGTTGACGATTTCGAAACCCGCGATATGGGCACCTCGCTGCAGGATCGTGCGTACTCGGGGATCGCTTCGCGAAAGACCGGGACCGAGTAAAGAGGACCTCCACCCTGATACCATCCACAGCGTTAGTCCCTTCACCACATTCCCCACGACCAGCTGGCCCACTAACGCCCAGTATCCAGCGCCAAGTAAGGCAGCAAGGACACCCGTCATCGTGCCCGCGACCTGGGAACCGAGCTCGACAGCAGCCAGGCGCCTAAATCGCATCTCTCGAATTAGTACGGCCTGGTGAAGAGTACCGAACCCCAGCACCAGATAGCCCGCCGCGGTCACCATCGTGACCGCAATCACCCGGGGTTCGTCATAGAACTCAGCGAGGAAGGGCCCCGCGATCATCATGAACAACGTGGTTCCCAGATTGAGCTGAAGAGACGTCCGGAATAGAGCGGTGAACTGCTGCCGGTCGAAATCGTTCTGGTGGGTTACCGCCAGCGGCAGGCCAAAATCTCGAAAGCTCTCTACGAATCCAACCAGGGTCGCGACCATCGCCATCAGCCCGAAGTCTGCGGGGGTGAGTAACCTGGCCAAGATGACACCCGAGCCGATAAGGAGCAGTACCCGAACCGCCTGGGAGACGAGCTGCACGATTCCCGATCGTGCGGCATGGCGACCCAGCTCGGCACGCACCGGCCGTAGGTCGATTTCGCGAGTAACCTCGTACGGATCAGTCAACGGTTCTCCCAGCCGAGATCAACGTTGCAGGTGGGCTGGTCCTGATCGAGCACGATGCAGTCGGCTGAATCCGGCGGCGACCCGGCGCCGCACTCGATCTGGAACCATGAAGTTCCCGAGGTGCGACAGCAGATCCACCAGAGCGGGATCGCCGCGCCGGAACGCCTCCTGGAGGAGAGGCAGGAATGCTCTACTAACACCCATCGAGGCAGCATCGCTGCTGGCCGCATGGAGCAGGAAGGCTGCGTAGCCGCGTGACGTGAACAGCTGCCGATTCTCTCGGGCGAAGGCCAGAGAAAATTCCCAGTTCCTCGCGTCGGTGATCCGCGGCCAGGCTCGTGCGATGTGCCAAATGAGAAGGGGATCTCCCCCGGGCACGAACTCTACCCCCACCCCGTCCATTCGGCTGGCTCGTAGCAGCCAGTCAACATCGACATACCTCGACAAGGCTCGAAACGGCACTGCCCTCATCAGTTCTGTGGGGGCCATGACCGCAGAGGTCGTTATTAGGCCCTCGCCCATGAAGGGGGTTCTGCGGCAGAACAGGTATTCACTCATCGGCTCGCCGGGCCTTGGAGGCCTCCGGGGCCACACAAAATCCTCAGTCTCGCTGCGGGCGATCAGTGAGCACGCGACAATCGGCAGGCGACAGGAGGATCGCTGCGCCGTCGCCGCCTGAAGTGTCAGCTTCGGCGGAAGCCAGATGTCATCGTCGTCGAGAAACGCCACATAACGGCCTCTTGCTTCACCCACTCCGCGGTTTCGCGCCTCGGCATTGCCCAGGTGGTGCTCCGGCAGTACGACCCTCAAACGGTCGTCGACCATGCGTGCCAGGAGATCGCAAGTGGCCGGGTCTCGACCATCGACTACGACGATCACCTCGATCTCACGGAGCGTCTGAGCCAAGGCGCTCTCCACAGCCCGGCCCACCAGCTCGGGCCGATGATAGGTCGGAATGACGACGGAGATGAAAATCTCGGCGGGATCCACGGGATGCGAGGTGGGAGGCTACAGCCTGCCCCGCTCCTGCATCGGGCTGGAGTTGCTGGATTTCAAACCCGGGGAAGTGACCAGCTCCCGCACAATCCCAGTTACGATTGCGGCTTGGGAAACACCGACAAGGGCTGCATGAAGCCACCGCCGGGCTCCGCGCCCTTGGGTGAGCGGAAATCGGAGCAGATTGACGTAGAACGACAGCCGCTCTCGTCTGAGCTGCCTATCTTTACCTGCATTCAGGCGATAGCGAAGCAATCCACGGCCGTACCGATAGTGCTGGCGACAAAAGGTGGTGAATCCCAGTTCGTGGGCATGGTGCACGATGGCTGCTGGGGCGTAGGCGACGGGATACCCTGCATTCTGCCAGCGAGAGCAGAAGTCGTAATCCTCGCTCGTCCGTAGCCCGGTATTGAAGCCTCCCAGTTGGTGGAACAAACGCTTCGGCATCGCCATGTTCGTCGTGTTGAACAACCGATGTCCGTGCCGGCGCTCAGCGGAGTGTTCGTGAACGTAGGACACGATGAGCTGCGTCGCGGTGGAGTACGGGTTGGTCGGCAATGCATTCACGCTGCGCCCGGCGATGAGGTGTTCGGGACCCCACTTGAAGCAGTTTGCCAGCTCATTCAACCAACCCCTGTCCGGTACGCAGTCA
>DASRIN010000005.1:0-3650 GCA_035649975.1 Gemmatimonadales bacterium | reverse complement strand
GCCAGCGTTGGATCGGATTTGACCGCGCCGGCCAACAAGACGGTGAGTCGCCCCTGCGCGATGGCAATCTCCCCGGTTAAATCCAGGAGCCGGTTGAGCCGCTCCACCTTAACCCGCAGCCCGGCACCGGCCGAGACTGCTGGAGTAGCAACCCCGGCAGGGTCGATCCGCGCATCCTGAGCTTCGCCGGGCTGGCTCTGCTCAGCGGGGCTCGCTGCTGCGAGGCGAAGCTCAGCCATCTGGTCCAACAGACGCCGGCCCCCTCCGGGAGGGCTGCCCTGCGCGTTGGCCGCGCGCACCTGCTGCCGGAGACCGTCCACCACCTTGAGCAGCCTGGTTACCAGCTCCGCCGTCACCGCCAGGCTGCCGTCGCGCAAGCTCTCGATGCAGTCCTCCAGCGCGTGGGCGACTTCAGAGATGCCGTCGTAGCCGATGGTCGCGCTGTTGCCCTTCAAGGTGTGAGCCGCCCGAAGCATGCCGAAGAACAGCTCCTGATCCGCCACCGGCTGGGTCTCCAGCTGGAGGAGGATGTGCTCCAGGTCGTCGAGGTTTTCTTCGGCCTCGACGTGGTAGAGCGCCCGGATCTGTTCGAATTCCGATTCCATCGCCACCCCTACAGCCGTTTCACCCAGGCGTCGCCCAGGTGAGTGTGAAAGACCAGCTTGCGTCCGTGCCGGCCGCCCACGTCGCGGCCAGCGATGCGAATCGACTGCGATTCGAGGAACTCGAAGGCCAGGTCGAAGTTGCCGGCGCCCAGGTCCCGATGCGGGGGAGTGTCGCGGTAGTTGAGCACCCGGGCGCCCCCGAAGACTTTCGCCTGGAGGTCGCGCACCAGCGACCCTCTCCCCAGCATGGCGTCCAGCAGCTTGGGCATCGCAACGTCTCCGTAGCGCGCCGACGATTCACCCCCAGTGGCCGGCGAGCGCGGAAGCAGGAAGTGATTCAGGCCGCCGGCTCCGGTTCGAGTGTCGTACAGCGCGACGCCCACGCAGGAGCCCAGAATGGTGATGACCATCGACGGCTCCCCACAGGTGATGAACTCGCCCGCGTGCAGGTAGCGGCGGGGCAGCGCTTCCATTCCGGTGAGCGGGTCCTGGGGCCGGGTCGTTCGGACAAGGCCCTGCCGGGTAGTCCGGGCAGCTCGATCTTCCTGACTCATCAGTCCTGCGAAGCCTCACTGGCGTCCGCGGAGAGGAAGTTTTCGATTTTGGCGAGGAGCTCGGCTCGGTCGATGGGCTTGAGGACGTAGTCGGAGCAGCCGGAGACGAAGCCGGTCTCGACACTGCCTTCTTCCCGCTCGGAGGTCACCATGATGATGGGCATCAACCGTGTCTCGGGATACCCGCGCAGCGCCTGGCAAGCGCTGAACCCATCCATGCCCGGCATCATCACGTCCAGGAGGATGAGATCCGGGCGCTCCGCCCGCGCCAAGGCGATCCCCTTTTCCGCGTTTTCTGCGGTGAAGATCTCGTACCCTGCTTCCCGCACGATGAGTTGCTGGGCCATCCGGGAGGTCGGCGAGTCGTCTATGATGAGTATCCGCTTGGGCATCGCTGTCGTTCCCACCGATCGGACGGCCATCGGGACGGGCGCGCATTGGCGCCAGCCGGCTCAAACGCGAGCCCGCACTATGGGCAAGGGGAATACCGCAAGAATCAGCAGTTGAGCGGGCGGCAGCGTAGCCCGTCCGCCAGCGGAGTCCCACCGGAACGAACCGGAGATTCGCTTCGCCTCTCCCGGCCCACGCGCCCGTGCTGAGGTCCGTTTCCCGACACGCAAGAACTTGCAGATGTTGATCTTGGAGCGCTCGATCCGGGGCCGGACCGGGGAGCCTTTCCTTCAGTAGGCGGGCAAAGCCGCTGGTTGAGGACCTGCCCATTGCAGCGAGCTCAAGAGCGGTGCTGGAGAGGGGGCCTGTCGCAATCGGCCACCAGAGACGCGAAGTGCGACGTGGTAGAGCTGGCCTTTCAGCCAGTGTGAAGCGATACCTCCGGGCTGGTGTGAAGGCATGCTGCGCCCCAACAGCGGCTCGCAATGCCCGCTCGAATACGGAACAGTCGGGACGTCTCGGAGGGGAGTTTGTCGCAGCCCGGTGCAGATGGGCCTTAAGTGCGACAGGCGCCCGTGGCGCATCGACCGGAGCAGCGGGGTTCCTCCGCTTCAACAACCCCCCTATAGTTGGGTCGGAGGCTCAACCAGCAACACCGACCGCTGAGGATGCCCCTAGTGCCGAAGGACAGCGTCACCATCACGGACAATCGGACCGGCAAGAGCTACGAGCTGCCCATCACCGAGGGCACCATCAAGGCCACCGACCTCCGGCAGCTCAAGGTCTCCGAAGATGACTTCGGCATGATGACCTACGACCCGGCCTTCATGAACACGGCGGCTTGCCGCAGCTCGATCACCTTCATCGACGGGGACAAGGGCATCCTCCGCTACCGGGGCTACCCGATCGAGCAGCTGGCCGAGCGGGCGTCGTTCCTGGAGGTGGCGTACCTGCTGATGGAGGGCGAGCTGCCCACCCGGGATCAGCTCACTAAGTGGGAAGAGACCATCAAGTACCACACCTACGTCCACACCAACATCACCAAGTTCCTGGAGGGGTTTCGCTACGACGCCCATCCCATGGGAATGCTGCTGGGAACGGTGGGCGCGATGTCCACCTTCTATCCCGACGCAAAGAACATCCACGATCCGGCCAGCCGCTACCTCCAGCGGGTCCGGCTGCTGGCCAAGCTGCCGACCATCGCGGCGTTCGCCTTCCGGCACTCGCGGGGACTGCCCTACGAGTTCCCCCGCAACGATCTGGACTACATCGGCAACTTCGTGAACATGACCTTCAGCATCGGGGGCCGGCACCAGCCCAACAAGGTGCTGCAGCGGGCGCTGGAGATCCTGCTGATCCTGCATGCCGATCACGAGCAGAACTGCTCCACCAGCGCTGTACGGGCCGTCGGATCGTCCCATGTGGACCCCTTCTCCGCCGTGAGCGCGGGGATCGCGGCGCTCTACGGACCATTGCATGGCGGCGCCAACGAAGCCGTGCTCCAGATGCTGGACGAGGTGGGCGACAAGAAGAGCGTGCCGGCGTTCATCGAGAAGGTCAAAGGTGGCGAGGGCCGGCTGATGGGCTTCGGCCATCGGGTCTACAAGTCATACGATCCCCGGGCGAAGCTGATCAAGAAGGTGGCCTACGACGTGTTCGACCAGACCGGGCTCAATCCCAAGCTGGAGATCGCGCTCGAGCTGGAGCGCATCGCCCTGGAAGACGAGTACTTCATCAAGCGGAAGCTGTATCCCAACGTGGACTTCTATTCCGGGCTGATCTATCAGGCGATGGGCTATCCCACCGACTACTTCACCGTGCTCTTCGCGATTGGGAGGACCCCGGGGTGGCTGGCGCAGTGGGAAGAGATGCTGCTGGACAAGGACCAGAAGATCGCCCGTCCCCGGCAGATCTATGTCGGTAAGGACGAGCGGTCGTTCGTTCCGATAGAGCGCCGCGGCGATCGCCGGGCTGTCGAGCGGGAGAGAGTCAGCAAGCGCTAGAAGCCTACTCGTAAGGTCCTCGACATCGCGCGGATGCTGGCGACCGCGATGTCGTGAGCTGCTCGGCTAAAAGATCCCTCTGTGTCCTCTGTGCCTCT
>DASRIN010000004.1:0-5045 GCA_035649975.1 Gemmatimonadales bacterium | reverse complement strand
GGTGGCGCAGCAGAGACCGGCTCGCATCATTCTGCGGGGCCCCCGGAGCCAATGGCAGGTCGGACGGGGGATTTCGCTGGGCACCAGCCTCCAGGATCTGGAGCGCCTCAATGGGCGCCCATTCACCCTGGCCGGCTTCGGCTGGGACTATGCCGGTGTAATCATCAGCTGGAACGGAGGTTCGCTCGAGAAGCCTTTGGCCGGGATCAAGCTGTACCTGGACCCTGGGCCGGCCCAGAACGAGTCGGCGCCATATTCCCAGGTCATCGGCGACCGGGACTACTCCTCTTCCCTGCCGGCCATGCAGCAGCTGAACCCCAGAGTCGCGCAAATCTTCGTGGATTTCGAGTAACTTCGAGTCACCAACTCCAACGTTGGTCAGAGGAGTAAGTTTGAGCGCAGCTCGCGAAGACACCAACGAAGTTGCGGCGCTGTTTCGGCGACTTACCCTTGGGGTGTACGTCGTCGGGGTTGCCGATGGAGAAACCAGAGATGCCTTTACCGCCGCCTGGGTCATGCAGGCTTCCTTCGACCCGCTGCTGCTCGCGGTCAGCATCAATCCCAGCAACGCGTCCTACGAGGTGCTGCACGCGAGTGGCTGGTTCACCGTGAACGTCCTCAAGCAAGGTCAGTTGGAGCTGGCCCGTCGGCTGGGAACCAAGTCGGGACGCGATGAGGACAAGCTCCGGGGCATCGCCACTCGTCCGGGCCGGCTCGGTGTGCCCATCCTGACTGATGCGCTGGCTTACTTCGAATGTGAGCTGATGGGACGCAGCCGGGCCGGGGACCACGAACTGGTATTGGGACAGGTCAGGGACGGAAGGATTCTGGACCAAAAGACACCGCCACTGACCTACAGCGAAACCGGTGACATGGACGGGAGCTCGGCACTGTACCCACCGGCGTTCTGAACAGACCCACAAGGAGGACCCGTGAGCACCACCATCGCGCGCCCGGCCTCAGACGAGGCCTCGCCTGCGTTTCAGCGATACATAGCCGAAGTGCCGGACCAGAACATTGGCGACCGGCTTCTCGATCAGGTGCGGGAAATCGAACACCTGTTCGAGACCGTCACCGACCACGATGCTCTGGCCCGCTATGCCGAAGGCAAGTGGAGCATCAAGGAGGTGCTGGGTCACCTCAACGATTCCGAGCGAATCTTCAGCTATCGCCTGCTTCGGATTGCGCGCGGTGATGCCATCCCGCTACCCGGATTCGAGCAAGACGACTACATCCCTGCCGGCCGGTTCGACGATCGGCCGCTGCCCATGCTCCTGACTGAGTTCCGGGCGGTACGGATGAGCACCATCGCACTGGTAGAAGGAGTGCCTGCCGACGCATGGGAGCGCTGGGGAGAGGCGAGTGGCAATCCGGTGACTGCCCGTGCGCTGGCCTACATCATTGTCGGCCATGTAACGCACCATGTTGGCGTCCTGAGAGACCGCTATGGGCTCAGTGCCCTGCTGTCGAGTCAGTCACCGGCTTGAGTACCAGATCCTGAAAATCGAAGCTGAAATCCACGCTTTCTGAAGCCGGCACAATTCGGAGCTGGTGCACCGTGCCGTCCGCGTCCAGCCAGAAGGTGGCGAACGCATCGGCTCGCAGGGTCCGATCCCGCCACCGGGCCAGAAAAGTGTCGTGCTGCCAGTGGACCAGGTCCCCGACCAGCGAGGGCGTGCGGGTGAACCGGATCGCGAGCCCGCCCTTCTCCACCGAGATTTTCACATCGCCATACCAGGGATCCCGATAGGTGCCGGCATAGCGCTGAAGCGCCAGCGAAGGTCCGGCCGCAGAGTCCCGGTTGGCCGCGGCCTTTCCTTCCGCCTCCCGCTGCCGGGCCCGATTCCGCTGAACGACCTGCTGGATCAACACGGGGTAGTCCGGTGACTTGGCCCCGATGTAGTGATCCAGCACCCGATAGGCAATCGCATCGAACGCCGCGCCTGACTCCTGGTTGGTCAGGACGGTCACTCCCAGCCGGAGATCCGGGATCAGGGCCACCTTGGACAGGTAACCCGGCAAGCCACCGGTGTGCTGCCGCAGGATATAGCCGCGGTAGTCCCGCACTCCGAGACCGAGGGCATAGCCGGCCATTTTGGCCCGGAGATGAGCCAGCTCCGGCAGTCCCCCCGGCACTCCGCCGATGGGAGTGGGTGTGACCTCACGCCAGAGCTGAGCGGCGCTGGCGGCCGAAAAGAGACGAGCGCCGCCCGCGACCTTACCGGAATCCAGCTGCACTAGCATCCACCGGGCCATGTCCGCGGCGCCGGCCATGATGCCGCCGGCAGGGTTGGTGTTATCGCTGGCAAACGGCGACACCGGCCGCACCGTGTCGTTCACCTCCGCGTGGGTCCCGGCCACATTGCCCCTCTCGGCTGCGCCCGAATGCCGCACGTCACTGTGGGTCATCCCGACCTTCCGCAGGATCCGGTCGCGGACGAAATCCTCCCAGGACTGGCCCGACATCGCTTCGATCAACTCGCCCGCCACCAGATACAGCACGTTGTCGTAGGCATAGGCGCTGCGAAAGGACGTGGCCAGCGGGATGTAGCGAATCCGCTGGGCGATCTGCTTGCGGTTATAGGTGGAGGGCGGCCACCAGAGCAGGTCGCCGGCCCCCAGTCCCAGGCCGCTCCGGTGAACCAGAAGGTCGCGTACGGTAAGCTCGTGGGTGACGTAGGGATCCGACATCGCGAAGCTCGGCAGGTACCGGATCACCGGCTGGTCCCACTCGAGCTTTCCATCCTCCACCAGCAGCGCGAGGGCCGTCGCGGTAAAGAGCTTGGTGTTCGAGGCAATCCCGAATCGGGTTTCGGCGTCTACCGGCGTGGGATCGCCCATTCGCCGGACCCCGTAGCCTTTGGCCAGCACCACCTTCCCATCCTTCACGATGGCGACCGAGAGACCGGGCACAGTAAAGGTCTCCATAACCCGCTTGACGTACCCGTCGAAACCAGACGGCGGCTGCTGTCCCAAGGCGGCCCCCGGTACACCCATCAGCATGACACCGCCGAGGATCAGCCGCAGATATGGACTCATTCGGGTCTCCAGGATGGTGATATGCCTCACGGTTTCGCTCGGCTAAAGGGCCCAGAATGCACCGTCAAAATAGGACATCTCTCGCCGGCCATACCCGACCGGCGATCACTTGATTGAGGAGGCGGATTATGGGGCTGCTATCAAAGCCGATCAAGACGCTGGACGATCTCTTCGTCCACACGCTGCAGGACGTTTACTACGCTGAGCAGAAGATCACCAAGGCCCTACCCAAGGTGATTGAGAAGGTCTCCGACCCGCAGCTCGAGTCGGCGTTCCTGACCCATCTGGCTGAGACCGAGATGCATATCGAGCGGCTGGAGAAGGTCTTTCAGATGCACGGCGCAGCGGCCAAGGCGGTCAGCTGCCCCGCCATCGATGGCATTCTGGAGGAAGCCGAGGAGATCATGAAGGACGCCAGCGATCGCGAGGTGCTGGATGCGGCAGCACTGGCGGCCGCGCAAGCTGTGGAGCACTACGAGATCACTCGTTACGGCACTTTGATCGCCTGGGCTCGCGAGCTGGGCCGCAATGACTGCGCCAGCGTCCTGCAGCTGAACCTGGATGAGGAGAAGGCCACCGACCTCAAGCTGACCCAGATTGCCGAGGCAAGGGTCAATCGAGTTGCCGTCTGAGTTGACTCAGTCTCCAAATTGTTCCCAGCGCCGGCTTCTGCCGGCGCTATCTTTTTGCCCGTGAGCCGACGCCTCTCGTTGCCCTGGGCATTGCTGGTGCCGGTGGTGGCAGCCTGCGCAGGCTCTGCCCGATCGGATATCGCTCCGCCAGGAACCGGGTTCGCTACGGCAGAATCGCTCTATGCCGATCTTCGCAACCTGCGAGACCGGATCGATGTCAGCCTGGCCTCCGGCTCGACCACCACCCGTGATGGTTCTCTCGTCACCCTGATCAGGAATCACAACCGGCTCCGGACCCACGTTAGCGCCCGCCTATCCGGGATCGACTCGGTGGGACTGGCCGCCACCGATGCCCGGGCTCTGGGGATCATGCAGCGCACGCTGGCGCGGGATCTGGACTCCTTGTCGGTCCTACGGCTTTCCCGCAGCACGGACTCGAGGATGCCCGAGTGCAGGTATGACCCGGCTACCGTGGCTGTCGGCCGGAACGGCCTGGATTCGCTCCGGGAGCGAATGTACCGCTGTTTCGCCTGGGCCCAGTCTCATGTCGTGGTGGGCCCTGACACTCTCGAGCGTCTCACCGTACTCAGCACCCTGGGCCAGACCGCAGATGGCCGCCGCCGCCGCGAGCTCTTCCTGGCCCTGGATCCCGTCTGGCGCAGTGTGAACGCGGACAACGGGCCGTCGAGTCCTTACCGTCAGCTCATTGCCGCGGAAATGAGAGCCCATACCGGCGCTCGGTTACCATCGCTGAGCCAGGCTGCTGCCTCGGGACTCGAACCGGACTCGCTGGAGGGGTGGCTCACCGCACTACTCAGGGCCTGGCGCCGAGGCGCGCAGGATTCTCTCCTGGAGCCCTGGGACTGGTACTATGAGAACGGAAGCCTGAGCCGGACGCTCGGTTCCCTCGTCTCCAGAGAACGGCTGTTCGAGATCAATGCCGAGTTCTATCGCTCGCTGGGGGCGGATGTAAGACAGTTAGGGATTCACTACGACACCGAGCCCCGGGAGGGAAAGACGCCGGTGGCTTTTACTACCTTCGGCGCTCGGCCTCGGCTCCTCGGTGGCCGGTGGCACCCGGGAGAGCCATGGATTTTCGCCACCTACAGGACTGGTGGCCTGGACAATCTCAACGAGCTGCTGCACGAGACCGGCCACGCGGTGCACATCGCCGCGATTCGCACTCGCCCCGCTTTCGCCGATTGGCCGGACAGCGATCCCTTCACCGAAGCAGTGGCGGATTTCATGGCGCTCGAGGTGTACGAGCCGAGCTGGCAGCAGCGCTGGCTGGGCAACTCAGTCCCGCTGGCGGTGGGGTTGCACGCCCGCTATGCCGGGATCGTTTTGGATGTCGCCTGGGCGCTGTTCGAGCTC
>DASRIN010000003.1:0-3246 GCA_035649975.1 Gemmatimonadales bacterium | reverse complement strand
CGCGAGATCTGGCGGGGCACCTGGCGGAGGCGGCCAAGCGCGCTGCCGACCGGGCTCGGGAAGCCTTTCGGAACGCGCAGAAGTCGTGAGACTGCTGGTCGTCGGCAGTGGCGGTCGAGAGCATGCGCTCTGCTGGGCTCTTCGCCGGGAAAATCCCCGCGCCCAGTTGTACTGCGCCCCCGGGAACCCCGGCACCGCCGACCTCGGAACCAATCTCCCGATCGCAGCCGACGATCTCGACCGCCTGGCGGACGCGGCCGACATGCACGGGATCGATCTCACAGTGGTGGGCCCGGAGGTACCGCTGGCCCGGGGGCTGGCTGACCGCCTTCGGGCCGAGGGCCGGGACGTGATCGGGCCCGGCGCCGCGGCGGCTCAGATCGAGGCCTCCAAGGCCTTTGCCAAGGAAGTGATGAGGGCCGCGGGGGTACGGACGGCCGCCAGTGGCTCGTTCGTCGATCTCAAGGCCGCCCTGGCCTTCATAGACCGCCAGTCCGAACCCCTGGTGGTCAAGGCATCGGGTCTGGCGGCCGGAAAAGGTGCAATTGTTTGCACCACCCGCGAAGACGCAGCGGCCGCAGGGCGCGCCATGCTGGAGCAAGGCGAATTTGGCGAGGCGGGTCGTACGGTGGTGATCGAGTCTTTCCTCGAGGGCGAGGAGATCTCGGTCATGGCAGTGACCAATGGGCGGGACCTGGAGCTGCTTCCGGTGGCGCAGGACCATAAGCGATTGCTGGAGGGAGATCAGGGGCCCAATACCGGCGGCATGGGCGCTTACAGTCCGGTCGCCGTCGCCGGCCCGGCCCTCCTGGAGCGGGTCAAGCGTGACATCCTGGCCCCCACTCTGGAAGAGTTGCAGCGCATGGGCACCCCGTTCTCGGGGGTGCTCTACGCCGGCCTGATGATCGATGCGGCGGGGGTGCCCTGGGTGATCGAGTTCAACTGCAGGTTGGGCGATCCCGAGGCCCAGGCGGTCCTCCCGCTGATCTCCGAAGGCCTGACCGACTGTCTCACCCGGGTGGCCGCGGGGCAGTCGCCTTCCCGGATCAACGCGAGTCGTGGGGCGGCAGTGACCACGGTTCTCGCCTCTCGTGGGTATCCCGACCGGCCCGACACCGGTACTCCGGTGACGCTTCCGGAATCACTGCCTCCGAATGTCTACCTCTTTCAGAGTGGGACCACTCTTGGGGCGGACAATCGGCTGCAGGTGAACGGCGGGCGAGTACTGAGTGCTACCGGCTTGGGCGCAAGCTTCACTGAGGCGCAACGGCTGAGCCGAGCGGCGGCTGAAGCGGTTCATTTCGACGGCAAGGTCTTTCGCCGCGACATTGGCTGGCGGGAGGCCGCCCGACTGGAGACCCGCCGGCTGGCGGGCGCGCAGCAGACCTGAGGGTTGGTGCCTCAGCGGATAATCAGGAGACAGGGCTGATCCATGACTCAGGCACAAATAGCGGCTGCGCTCCTGGTGCTGATGGTAGCGGCCGGCTGCGGCAGCGATAGCACCGGGGCCAATCAGCCGGAACCGCTCCCGTCGAATGGGATCAGCATAATTGCGGGCGCTCAGACCAAAGGCTCTGCCGCCTTTACTCCCAATCCCCTGAGCATCTCGCTGGCGGGCGGTGGGACGGTGATGTGGTTCAACAACGACGAGGCGGGTGGGGTCTACGGGGGCACCGGAGTGGTTCACAACATTACGGCAGACGACGAATCCTTCGCATCGGGAAGTCTGGCACCGGGCGCCACCTTCCAGACCATTCTGACCACTGCCGGTGAGCACGGATACCACTGCAGCATCCACCCCTCCATGCAGGGAAGCGTCACCGTCACTCCCTGAATTCGGTCGATGCCCGAGCTTCCTGAAGTCGAAACCATCGTCCGGGACCTGCGCCCCATCCTGCTGGGCCGCCGGATCAAACGAGCCACGCTCAGTCATGACGACGTCCTGCGGGGTGTCAGCCGCAGGCGGCTGCTTCGCCGCCTCGCGGGTGCCACGATCCGAGAAGTGTACCGGCGAGCCAAGCACGCGGTGCTGGAGCTGGACTCGGGCCGGTTGGTCATTCAGCCGGGCATGACCGGCTCGCTGCAGGTCTACCAGCGGCCGTTGCTGCCGCAGGAGGCCCGCTACGCCGTGCTCCGGGCCGAGCTCGATGGGGGTGATGAGCTGGTCTACACCGACGTGCGGCGGCTCGGAACCATCCTGCTGCTGGACCCGAAGCAATGGGCCGCCTATGACCGGGGCATCGGGCCGGAGCCGCTGGATCCGGATTTTTCCGCAGAGCGGCTGGGCGAGGCGCTGCGCCGGAGCCGGCAGGCGGTGAAAAAAGTGATCATGGATCAGCGACACCTGGCCGGCGTGGGAAACATCTACGCCAACGAGGCCTTGTTCGCCGCGGGGATCGATCCCTCGAAGCCGGCGCGCCGGCTCGGCCCCGACGATCATCGGCGTCTCCACGCCGAGATCCGCCGCATCCTCGCCGCGGCCATCCGGTCGAATGGAACCACGTTCCGCGACTATCGGACCGGTACCGGGGAGTCCGGAAACTTTCAGCTCGAGCTGCTGGTGTACGGACGCGAAGGGGAGCCCTGCCGCCGCTGCGGCACCCGGCTGACCGGTACCCACGCCATTGATGCGCGAATCTCAGTCTTCTGTCACCGCTGCCAGTCGTGAGCCGACTCCGCTCTCAACGCAGGATCCCACTCCCAGCCACCGATCTCGACCTGCTGCTGCGCCGCGTGCGAGCGATGGCAGAGAACCGGCCTGCCATCTATCAGATGTTCGATGCTACCGGCCGGGTGCTGTATGTGGGCAAGGCCAAACGGCTGCGTACCCGGCTACTCACCTATTTCCGCGCCAGCTATCCGGACGATAAGGCGGCCAGGATCCTGTACGCCGCCAGCGACATCCGCTGGGACTACGTTCCCAGTGAATTCGCTGCCTACCTCGGCGAGCTGCGTCAGATCCGGAAATTGCGTCCCTATTTCAATCACAAGGGAAACCGTACCCGGCGTGCGGTGCTGATCAAGGTGGCCGGCGGGCCCGCGCCTCGGGTGTACGGCGGCGGCACGGTGGCGCTGAATGACATGCGCTGCTACGGTCCGTTTCCGTCCATGCAGCGAATGCAGGAGGCCGTGCGCACCCTGAACGATCTGCTGGGTCTGCGCGACTGCCCCAGCAACATGCCGATGAGTTTTGCCGGGCAAGGCGACCTGTTCGACCAGCCCCGCCAGGCCGCCTGCATGCGGCAT
>DASRIN010000002.1:0-3150 GCA_035649975.1 Gemmatimonadales bacterium | reverse complement strand
GCCGAACGGGCCGGGCCCGATCCCCACGAGCCTCTCTTTGGAGCGGTGGCCGCGGCGCACGACTGGTTTACCCGACAGTTGCTCGAACTTCCCGATGCCAGAATCGCCAGGGAATACCTGGAGCGCCGCGAGGTTCCGCTGGAAACGGCAGCGATTCTGGGGCTGGGCTTCGCTCCGCAGGGCAAGAGCTTCCTCGAGGCGATGGGGACGCTCGGGATCGAGTCCAACATTCTGCTTCGAGCCGGTCTCGCTGCGCAGCGGGACGACGGCGTCATCGGCGCTCGCTTCCGCGGCCGGCTGCTATTTCCCATTCACGACCTGCGCGGGCGCGTCGCCGGCTTCGGCGGACGGTTGCTGGCCGACGGAGAGCCGAAGTACCTCAACTCCCCGGAGACCGAAATTTTTCACAAGGGGAAGCAGCTGTACAATCTGCATCAGGCCAAGGGCCCGATCCGGCGGGAGGGCTCCGTCATTCTCGTCGAGGGCTACTTCGATGTGCTTCGCCTGGTGCTGGCTGGGGTGGAGCACGTGGTGGCTCCGCTGGGGACTGCGTTGACACCGGATCAGGCTGCCTTGCTCAAGCGCTATGCTGCTGCAGCCGTCCTGCTCTACGACAGCGACCGGGCCGGGCTTCGGGCCAGCTTTCGCGCGGGGGACGAGCTTCTCCGCCACAGCGTACGGGTCCGAGTGGCGACGCTACCGCCGGGCGAGGATCCGGATACCCTGGTGAAGAATGGCGGGGTTGCTGCGCTGGATGAGATCGTGGCCGACGCCGTCGACCTGCTGGAGCGGAAGCTTCAGCTGCTGGAGCGCAAGGGATATTTCGAGGATTTTGACCATCGGCGGGAAGCAGTGGACCGACTGCTCCCCACTATTCGTGCCGCGGCTGATCCCATCACCCGTGAGTTGTATCTTTCGCTCGTCTCGGAGCGAACCAAGATCAGCAAGGAGGTGCTGGAGCATGAAATGGCGGGGCAGAGAGGCAGCGCGGCAGCGGGGCAGCGGTGGCAGGCACAGCCGGATGCACCCTCGCCACCGCCACCGCGCGCGCGGACTGGGCCGGAGGTGCAGCTCCTGAAGGCCCTCTTCGTCGCTCCCGACTGGATCGACCGTGCCCGGGAGGAGGTATCTCCGGCGCTGTTTCGGTCGGCTCGGCTGCGCGAGGTCTATGAAGCCCTGCTGGTCACCGACGCCGCCACCCTCCAGCTCCCCGCCTGTCTGTCCCCGGAAGGCCAGCTGGCCTGGACCCGGCTGAAGGAAACTTCGCAGAGTCTCGGTGGCACAGACCAGGCGGGGATTTATGACCGGGCGTCCCAGATCCTTCGCGCCAGGCCAGAGTACGAACGCATCTCAGCCATCAGCGACCCCGGCGAAAAGCGCCAGCGTCGAGACGAGCTCCAGCGGTTGTACCCCGAGGCTGACCGGTGGTACAGCGTGGTGCGCGGAGTTCGTGCGGCCAGGCGCCCGCACGGATCCTGAATGCACGCCGAGCTCCTCAAGCTGATCGATCTTCAGGCCAAGGATGCCGTGCTCAACGAGGCGGATCAACGCCTCGCCGCGTTGCGCGCAGAAGCCACGGTGCTCGACCAGGTACTGCAGCAGGCGCACACCGGCCTCGAGACCGCCCGGCGCGCGCTGGCCGACGGCTGCCGGCGGCGGGACGAACTGGAGGCCAAGATCGAGAGCTATCGCACGCTGCAGGAGCGTCGGCGCCAGCGGCTGGAGCAGGTGCGCAATCCGAAGGAGGCCTCCGCTGTTATGGCCGAGCTCGACCTGGCGAAGTCGGTGCTGGCCAAGGAAGAGAACGAATGGGTTCGGAGTGCCGACAGTGTGACCCAACTCGAGTTGAAGGTGCAAGGTGAGGAGTTGAACCTGAAAGCAGTGGAGACAGCCCAGGCTCCCCAGCGAGCCCAATTGGCAGAACGGCAAGCCCAGCTCGAAGCTGAACGGAACGCCGCCTCTCGCGAGCGGGAAGCCACCGCCGCGCTGATCGACAAGTCTTTGCGGACTCGGTACGACCGGCTCCGCCGGACCCGGTCGAGCGACGTCGTGGTGCCCCTGGTGGGAGGTGCGTGCGGCGGATGCCATACCGCGGTGCCGCTCAACCGCAGGAGTCAGATCAAGTCGGGAGCAGTGCTGGACGGCTGCGAAGCCTGCGGAGCGATTCTGTACCCATCCGAGCAGGCCGGGTGAGCATGACGACTCCGCAGACTGATACACTGAGTCCGGTGAGCGTCTTTCCTCAACCGGTGCTTCGCTGGCGAGTGGTTCCCCCGCCACCGTCCCAGGACGCGCAGCGCCTGGCTGCGGCTCTCAACCTCCCCCTTCCCCTGGCGGGGCTCCTGGTCCAGCGGGGCCATGTTACGGAGGACGCGGCTCGGCGGTTTCTGAGGCCTTCGCTGGAAGAGCTCTCGGACCCGGGGGCACTGGCCGGCATGGCTGCGGCGGTCGAGGCCATTGTCGCCGCGGTCCAGGCCGGGAAGCGGATCCTGGTGCACGGCGACTACGACGTCGATGGCCAGTGCGCCTCCGCTCTGCTCACCCGGGTGCTCCGCGTAGCCGGGGCCGACGTGCTGCCCTTCCTGCCTCACCGGTTGCGCGACGGCTACGATTTCGGGCCCGCCGGACTTGCTGCGGCGCAGGCCGCGGGCGCGTCGCTAGTAATTACCTGCGACTGCGGGATCACGGCCTACGAAACCGTGCTCGCCGCCGAATCGGCCGGCATCGGGGTCATAGTGACTGATCACCACCTGCCAGGTGAAAGGCTCCCGCCCGCTCTTGCGGTGGTGGATCCCCAACAGGAGGGCGATCACTCCGGCGCCAACTATCTCTGCGGAACCGGTATCGCCTTCAAACTGGCCCAGGCCCTGGTGCCCGCGCTCGGGTTGCCGGGCAACCTGCCGCTCCACCTGCTCGATCTGGTGGCGCTTGCCACGGTCGCGGATGTGGTGCCGCTCCAGGGTGAAAACCGAATCCTGGTGAAGCACGGACTCCGGCTGCTGCACGAGAGTCGCTGGCCCGGCGTCCGCGCTCTGCTCGATGCTACCGGCCTGGCTGGCAAGGAGGTGCGCGCCCATCATCTTGGGTTCATCCTGGGTCCCCGGCTCAACGCGGCTGGCCGAGTGGGCGATGCCACCGATGGTCTCAAGC
>DASRIN010000001.1:0-2738 GCA_035649975.1 Gemmatimonadales bacterium | reverse complement strand
GCCACGGCCGAGCCGCCGGTGGCGAGCATGGGATCGAGCACGAAGAAGTCCCGCTCGTCCCGGTCGGAGGGGATCTTGAAGTAGTAGTCCACCGGCTGCAGGGTGTCGTGATCGCGGTAGAGGCCGATGTGGCCCACCCGGGCAGAGGGAATGAGCTGGGTGATGCCGTCCACCATACCCAGCCCGGCCCGGAGGATGGGGACCAGGGTCAGCTTCTTGCCGGAGACCTGACGCCCCGTGGTGCGCTCCAGCGGGGTCTCGATCTCGAGCGGGGCGGTGGTCAGGTCCTTGGTCACCTCGTATGCCATCAGTGTCGCGATCTCGCTGACCAGCTGCTTGAAGTCGCGGGTGCTGGTGTGCTTGTCGCGAAGAATGGTGAGCTTGTGCTGGATGAGGGGGTGGGACAGGACGGTGAGGTTGGGGAATGAGGGCGGCGGCATGGCGGGGAAATATGACAGCGGCTCTGCCCCCTGTCACCCTGACCGCAGGGGAGCAGCCCTGGTCTCGCGCGGGTGCCCGCCGAATCCGATATTAACCCACCCGAGTCGTAAGGAGTGTGTGCGATGGGCACCATGCGGCTAGTAGTTGAAGCCTGTAGCGGAGCTGCCCCTGCCGAGGTCAGCCTAGACCGGCTCCGGGAGCTGCTTCCGGATCGTACCAGGCAGCTCTGGCTCGACATTACGGATCCCGGGGAGGCCGAGGTCGCCCTCCTGCGGGAGGTCTTCGGCTTCCACGAGCTGGCCCTGGAAGACGTGACCCGGGCTCACGAACGGCCCCGCTGCGACATCTACGGCAACTACTACTTCATCGTGGTCTATGGGGCGGAGCACTCGGGAGACGCGTTCATCCCCCGGGAGCTGAACCTGTTCTGGGGCGAGAACTACCTGGTGACCATCCATCGCGGGTCCGCCGCGGTGCTGGGCTTGCTGGACGAGTCCCGCCGCCGCTGGGAGCGGAACGAGCAGCGGCAGACCCAGGGCGTGTCCTGTCTGGCCTATACCTTCTTCGAGAGTTTGGTGGACGGCTACTTCGTAGTCCAGGACCGGATCGTCGAGCGGGTTACGGCGATCGAAGAGTCGATCTTCCTCGGGGAAGAAGGAGCCGCCGCGGACCTCTTCCGGCTGCGGAAGGAGTTGCTTCGGGTGCCACCGCTCCTGGCTCCGACCAGTCATGTCTTGGCCGAGGTCCTCCGGCGCGAACGGCTGATTCCGGAGCAGCTCCGGCCCTACTTTGCCGACGTGCAGGACCACGCGGTGCATGTCCTGGCCGAGCTGGACAGCCAACGCGATCTACTGAGTGCTGCGCTCGATACCCAGGTGTTCTACGCCTTCAACCGGCTGGGGAAGATCATGCAGCGGCTGACCGCGATCACGCTGATCATCCTGGTGCCCAACTTCGTGGCCAGCATTTATGGCATGAACTTCGAGCGGATGTACCCGCCGAGGGGCTGGGACTACGGTTTTGTGGTGGTGCTGGCGTTCCTGGGGGTGATGATTGCCTGGGGCTTCATTCACTCCCGTCTCTTGCGCTGGCTATGATATATTTCCCGCCCCAACGGCCAGGTAGCTCAGTTGGTAGAGCAGCGGACTGAAAATCCGCGTGTCGGGGGTTCAATTCCCTCCCTGGCCACTGCACTCAGCCCACCGCTCGTCCCTCAGACGCCACACGTTCCGATCCTAAGGAAATAAAGTGCGTAGATCTAATTCGCTAATGACCAGCTGCGGCATCGATATGGCGTTGGTTGCTGACTACCCGCACCTGCGCCGCTGCCGATCACGATCGAACAGCTGCTCTGACCTCCTGGCGAACCCGAGCGAATGCCAGACTCACCGGCTAGCTCCGTCCACCGCCGCTTTCATCTGCGCTACCCAGTTCGGGATCACCCGGAGGTACGACGCGCTGGTCTGCTCCGGTCCCTGCAGATAAATGATCCCGCCGTCATGCCCGAGCCGGTTGGACCACCCCGAGGTATCGGAGAACCGGGGATCGCGAGCCCAGAAGGTCGGCGCCCCCTGTGGCTCGCCCGTGTCGGGATCAACCCTGACGGTGTACCACGAGACACCGGACCGATAGATCACGGTGGTGGGAGTCAGCCACAGAGGTTCGGCTCCCCCGGCTGCGACCTGCCGGCGCCGGCCGGCAACGGGGAACGACGTCACTATGACCTGCCCCTCCGACGTCTGATACGCGATGAGCCTCCCACTGGGAGAGAGCGATGCGAAGCTGGATCCGGTCAGCACGGTGTCGAACTGCGTCGGCTTCACCGCGGGATTGAATCGCACACTTACCGATGCCGGGTAGATCCGGCCGATGACAGTATGAGCGTCGTGGTAGTTTGACAGGTCTGGAGCGAGCGCGTCCCACTCGCCTCGAAACACCGTGTCGGGCCGAGTCCCGGGTCCGGGCGATCCGCCGAGGATGGACCAGCGGGTGGAATCCCCCATGGTGATCAGGAGTTCCTCACCATCGGGGCTCCACAACGGTTGCCCGATGTATTCACCCCTGAGCCAGGTGAAATGCTGGCCATCTCGCAAGTCATGGATTCGGAGCTCATACCCTTCCGCGCCCGGCGTGGAAACTGCCATATATCGGCGATTCGGGCTCAGGTCGTAGCGCTGGAAATCTCCGGCGTCCATGGGCAGTGGCTCGGGGACCCCACCGGCCTTGAGGCCCGCCAACCGGCCGACCGCGGCATCTACACCGGGAGCGTAGACCAGCGTACCGTTCCGGGCGATGTC